>JACCWD010000031.1 GCA_013697825.1 Rubrobacter sp. | reverse complement strand
CCGACCACGGTTGGGGGTCTGTGGGAGGCAGGTCGCTGCGGCGGCGCATCATGCGGGAGGCTCCTTTTCGAGGGTGCCACGATGCTACATCCGGCGACCGAAGATGGCCATTAAATCAGCGGCTTCTTAGCAGTCAGCCGTCAGATTTTGTGGCGATTCTCTTTTTCCAGCTTCGCGGCGGTTTCGGCTTCTTTCCGAAAAAGCTCCCATACTTCCTTGACTCTCACGTTACGGGAGGGAATAGACTTCATTTTGTCATGAGTTATTCGGTTGGAAAAGTCGCCCAGATGGCGGGTGTGTCGGTTAAGACGATGCACCATTATGACGAGATCGGGCTTCTCTCGGCCACTGGACGCAGTGGGGCGGGGTACCGGAAGTACGAGGACTCCGACATCGAGCGTCTGCAAAGGATCCTTTTCTACCGGGAACTCGGGTTCAATTTGCGCGAGATAAAGACCATCGTGGACGACCCCGACGTGGATTCGACGGGGCATTTGAAAAGCCAACGTCGCCTTCTCACCGAGAGGATCGAGCGTTTGCGAAAGATGGTCGCCGCGATCGACAATGAAATGGAGGCGGACAAGATGGACATAAAGCTAACGCCCGAGGAGAGGCTCGAAATCTTTGGCGATTTCCTGCCCGAAGACTACGAGGAAGAGGCGAAGCAGCGGTGGGGAAACACCGACGCATACAAAGAGTCGCAACGGCGCGTCTCGGAGTACACGAAGGACGACTGGCTCGCCATAAAGGCCGAGCAAGAAGAGGTGGAAACGAACTTCGCAGCCCTCTTCCGGTCGGGAGCCGCGCCGGATAGTGAAGGGGCGATGGACACCGCCGAAGCGCACCGGAATCATATAACGCGGTGGTTTTACGAATGCGGGTACGAGATCCACACCGGACTCGGAGACATGTACGTAGCGGACGAACGCTTCCGGGCGAACTACGATAAGTACGCCCCCGGCCTCTCCGAGTTCATAAAGGATGCGATCCACGCAAACGCGAAACGCCGATAAAGAAGTGAACGAGAAAAAGAACCTCCCGCCTCTCGAAAGAGTGCGGGAGGTTCTTCGCTGAAAGCTGAAAGCTAACGGCTGAAGGCTACGATGCCTCCTCGCCCTCCGCCTGAGTCAAATAGTAAAGCGTGTGCATGAGTTGCGCGGTCGGGTCTATGCGGTGGATGTCCACGTCCGAGGGGACGTGGAGGAGGACATCGGTGTAGTTGAGGATCACCCGTATCTCCGCCTCGACCATAAGCTCGGCGACCGCCTGCGCGGAGTGCGCCGGAGTGGCGATGATGCCGATGATCTCATCCGCTTCGGCGACGCTCTTTTCGAGTTCGTCGATGTGCTTCACGACGACGTTGCCGACGGTACGCCCGATTTTGCTCGCGTCGTTGTCGAAGACGTCGTGGATGACGAAGCCCCGCTTCGGGAGTATCGTGCTCGAAGCTATGGCGCTCCCGAGGTTTCCCGCGCCGACGAGCGCGATGTTGTAAGTTTGCCGCAGTCCGAGGATACTCCGAACCGCTTCCACAAGGTCATACGCCTGATAGCCGACCCCCCGCGTACCGGAGAAGCCGATGGCGTTCAAGTCGCGCCGAACCTGAACCGGGTTTATCCCCGTGAAATCACCGAGTTCCTTGCTCGATATAGCGTCGCGTCCCTCTTCTATGAGCTGTTGCGTAACCCTGAGATATTTCGTGAGCCGATTCGTGAGTCCCGGCTGTAGCGTGGATCGCACCTGTCTTTCGCTCCTTTACGTCCGAACGATGTTGATGATGAAGGCATTGTAACAAAATGGATCGTCCTTGCAATAATGGTGATCTTAATCGAGAACAAATCAGTTAGATGATTTCCTTACACAATCCGGCGAAGTACGGGTTTGCCTTCCAAAGCCCCCTCGTTGTACGATGGAGCCGTGGAAAGAAACGTCACAGCGGGGATTTCACCTTCCTTCGTCGGACGGCTCCCTCGACCGTCCCGGCCCCGGCCACGCCTCTGAAAAGAGGACGGGCGCGGGGCTTCCGCGTTCTTCTTTCCATTGCCACGAATCGAGGGAAACTTTGTTTGTTTTTGCCATGAGGGGCGAGTCATCCGGCGTCGCCCCCGGTTTTCACATTCGGCGTATGACGGATGGGGATCTCAGCCGCATCATGGAGCTTCGCGCCGCCGTGAAGTGGCCCGCCGACCCCGGAGCCTTCGACCTTTTGCGAGGAATGCGGGACGCTCGATGGGCCGTCGCCGAATCCCCGGACGGAGCCATGTGCGGCATGGTCGGGGCGGTTCCATTTCCCGGCGGCATCGGAGTTCTTTGCCACCTCGCCGTCCGCCGCGAGTACCGGAACATCGGACTCGGAGCGAGTCTCGCGGCGTGGGCCGTCGCATATCTTCGATCCCGAGGTTCGAGCATCATCCGCCTTTATACGACCCCCGAAGCGAAGGGTTTGTACACGGCGACGGGCTTCGAGCCGGGAGAGTTTCGAACCGTATACCGTCTCGAAAATGCGAATGAAAGAGTCATCCCGAAACCAGACGGATATCGTATCGAGACGCTGTGTTTCGGGGATTTGCCGGAGATGTACGGCCTTGATCGGTGGTCGTACGGCGCGGATCGATCGCATCTCATCCTCTCCATACTCCGCCTCCATCCCGGACGCGGCCTCGCCGCGAGGGACTCGTCGGGGAGGATGAAAGGGTATCTCGTCCGAAGCTCGTCCGGTGGCGAAACCCGCATCGGGCCGTTCATGGCGGCGGATGCGAGCGTCGCGAGGCTCCTTCTTTCGCGGGCCATCGAAGGCGGGGGAACTCCACTCCGGCTCACGGTTCCCGGCGGAAGTCCGGCCCACGAAATGCTTCATGAGTTCGGTTTCGAGGGAAAGCGCGACAGGCTTCGAATGGAAATGGGAAGAATCCCGAAACCGCGCGGCCTCGACGAGTACGCGACGACGGCGTATCTCGCGACGTGATGTCGATCATCCGAAAGATCGGAGGTGGTTGAAATTGAGGACGTCCACGCCCCGGTCGGCCAAAAAATTATAAAGCCTGTGGTCGTCGGTAAGGACAAGATAAGGAGCGGCGGCTTCGATGATGGAGGTGTCCGTGATGCCGAGCTTCACGAACACGGGCTGCCGAGACAACTCCGCTCCGTCGGTATAGTCTTCGCGAAGAGCCGGAATGCTCCGGGCGAACAATTCGAAGCACCCGATTTTGGCGTATCCGTGGAGTTGCGCCAGAAAATTGCTCGTCTCGGCGAGGATGTGGGGAGTGGTGACGACCTTCTCGAAACCCCCGAGTACGCTGTTGAGGGTGTCGAAGTCCTCCGCCACGAAGCGATCCGCCGTGCGCGGAAAGCGCTCGACGAGGCTTCGATCATAGCCGCCCACGTAGAAAAGGAGGAGAAGGTTCGTGTCCACGAGAACCCCGCTCCGGCGGTGGCGGGATGCCAGTTCCCGGACATATTGCTCCATGCGAAGACTCTATGATCGCGAAAGTTCTTCAAGGCGTCGATCCGTCATGCCTTTGAAAGCTCCGGTGGCCGCGTCTATTTTGATCCGCTTATAGTCGCGAAATTTGGGATCCACCGATCCATAATCCTGTCCCATCGCCTTCGCCAGACGCGGTATCCGCGAAGACCGCGTGAACCCGACCGTCACAAGCCACTCGCCACCCGAATGTTCGATCTCTTCGAGGAGGAGGTCGTTGAGTTCGTCCTCGTCGTAAATCCCGCGTATTTCCTCGAAAGCTCGGTTGACCGCTTGCCGAAGGTCTATATTTGACATCTCTCACATCCTTTTCCGCCTCGTCGTGCCAACGGATATTATCGCCCCGGATAATGAATTTCGCCGAAGGAGCTCGAAGGAAGACTTGTCACTCGATCCGGTACAAAACCGCATCGTCATCACCCGCCACCCTTTCCAATGAAGGCTCGTCGTCGGCGGCATCCACTATGGCTTCCCCGTCCACGTTTTCGTCTTCGTATATTCGCGGATGGACGACGATGTAATCGACGTCGAGGCGATCCATCTCCGCGAGGCTTTCGGCGCTCGGGAGGGAATCGAGCGCATCCCTCGTCTCTTCGTATCCGTCGGGGAAATAGCTCGCGTACCCGTTGACGAGGTTCCACCATCCATACGTCGAGCGAACCATCCTCGGCGTCTCGCGGAAGGCGTCCACGGGACTCGCGAATGGAACCTCGGCGACGACGGTTTCCGGCTCCGCGTTCTCGGAGAGGTATTCGTACGCGGGTTCGAGGGTGGGCGGGCCTCGGTCTATGAAGCGATCCACGGGGAGGGTCGGAAGGAACTCGAAGATGGTGAAGACGGATATCGCGGCGAGGGCGAGGGCGGCTTTGCTTCCGCCGAGGATTTCCATGAGTTTACGGAGTCCGAAGGCGGCGAGGACGGCGATGGGGATCATGACGATGGCCCACATCCTCGCCGGGACGCGCAAACTTCCGAACCCCGGCACGAACTCGTAAAGAAGATAAAACGGAAGCGGAATATTTATGCTCCCGAGCGTAATGAGAGGGCCGAGCGAGAACACGAATATGACGAGGCCGAGGAGGGCGTAAAGTTTAGAATGCGTTCGTATCCTTCCGAAAAACAATCCGAAGGCGGCGAGCGCGGCGACGGCGAGGCCCGGATACAAAGTCAGTTCGTACATCGGCTTTCCGTCCTCGTTCGAGGTGCCGAAAGCCTCCGGCGTCCACCCGAGGAGAAGGCTTTCGGGCGGTGAGGTGAGGAGCGCGGCGGGGATGACCGAGCCTCCCGCCGCCTGTTCGACGGGGCGGCTGTGATCCTCGGCCCCCGAAAGCGCGAGATAAGGCCACAATACATACGCGAGCACGAGTCCGAAGAACCCGAAGACGACCGCCCCGTAAACGAAGTCTTCTTTTTTCGGGAATTCCCGCTTTATGAGCGACCATACGACGTAAAAAGTCCCCATCATGAGGGTGGCGAAGATGCCGTAATAAAGGCCGCTCATCGCGTTGAGGGCGAAGAAGAGGCCGACGAGGAAGAGGTCGCGGGGCTTTCGTCCGTCCTCCAAATATTTGTGCATGAAGAGGAGGATGAGGGGGAGGAGGTATGTCGTCATGGAGTTTAGTTGCGTGATGTGTCCCATCCGGTACGGGCAAAGCGCGTACACCGCTCCGGCGAAGAGCGAGGCCGGGAGGGCGTATGGCATACGTCCCATGAGCCGCCTCGCGAGGAGGAAGACGGTGTATCCCGAGAGGATGTACGTGAGAAGGAGGACGACGTTGAAGTTTATGAGCGGATTGTTCGTGATGAGATAGAGCGGCAAAGTAAACACCGCGCTCGGGAGGAGGAGGTCGGTGTATGCGAGGGCGTTCTCGGTCGGGTGGAAGATATTCGCGTCGAAGAGGGATGCGTCGGAGGTGAGGGCGTTCTGGATCCAGGCCATGCTCCATACCATCACCGCCGGATCCCCCGCCCCGTTCACCCGATCCAAATTGAAGACGAGCGGATACGTGAAGAGAACCGCGAGCGCGCCATATAAAATTACGGCGAACGCATGCGCGAGCGGATTGCGGCGTTCTTTCGCGGCTTTGGCGTGGCTCGGATTCTCCATCATCTCCGGCGAATTGAACCATCAAACGGAGCCACGGACACGAACGAAAAGCCGACGGCTAAAAGCCGAAAGCCGAAAGCGCGAGCAAAGCGAGCTTAACAAGAGCGAAATATCTTCTTAAACACATCACAAGAAGGGATCCATATAATGGCTTGCGATGGGGCGTTCAAAGAATTTTCTATTGGCGGTTTTGCTCGTCTTTCTCGCGGCCGTCGGCTGCGGAGAGTCTAGCTCGCCGAACCAGACGGCGGCGATGACCGAAGCCGAAAGCGAGGCCACGGTGTCTGGCGAGGCTCCGACCGTGGTCGAGGACTCGATGCCCGAGGCGACAGTCGGAGCGTCCCCCGAAGCCGTCCCCGAGGAAACCGGGGCCGCCGCCCCCGAACCGGAGTTTGTCGCGGCGAGCGAGGCGAGCGGCGGGCAAGGCTTCGGTGCGGACGGCGTTTTGGCGGTGCGCCGCGGGGTTCACGAAGGGTATGAGAGGGTCGTCATAGACCTCGGCTCCGGACAAAACCCCGCCGAGAGGACGCCCGAGTGGTCGCTCTCCACCCCCGAGGACGACGGGGTTCTCCGGGTGAGCCTCCCGTCCGTCGTCTCGACCGCCGTCTCGGACGGTTCGCTCGGGGACGGCTTCCTCGAAGGGTTCCACGTCGTGCGCGCCCCCGAGGGCGGGGTGTTCGTGGACATACTTTCGAGCGAGGCGTTCACATATCGCACCCTCGACCTCGCCGACCCGGCCCGGCTCGTCGTGGATTTCAGAAGCTCGGGCGCCGATGCCCGGATACCGCCACCGACCGAGGGCGGAAACAACGTCGTCACCACCCCGAGGGCGGGCGAAACCGTATCCAACCCGCTCACCGTGAGCGGATACTCTCGCAACTTCGAGGCGAACAACGACATCGCTTTGCTCGACGCCTCCGGGAACGTCCTCGCTCAAACCAACGCCGCGAGCAACGACTGGGCCGCCACATGGGGATACTTCGAGGCGACCCTCGAAATACCGGAGTTCACCGGGCCGGGGACGATCCGCGTCGGATCCCAAAGCGCCCGCGATGGGAGCTTCGAGGGCGTCGAAATACCCGTCTCTGGCGGATAGCGCATTTCCGGCGAAGCCGAAATGCGCGCCGTTGGCGGTCGGCCATCAACTTTTAGCAAAAGACATAAATCTAACCGCCGACGGCCTCAAACCAGCGAGGCCGCGAAGTGCTTCGGGTTCAGCTTTTCTCCGGTCGCCCGCTCGACGGTGTCGCGCCAATCGTCGCGCGCTCCGGGGCCGAAGAACGATTCGAGCAAAAACCGCCCCGCCGACTCGGAGAGATAAAAGGGGCCGTGCGTGATGGACGATTCCATATAGTGGCGAAGCTGCGCGGCTATGAGCTCCCCGATCACGTAATTGTGGTAATAGACCGGGGCGACGGCGACATGTATCTTCGCCGCCCAGTCCGGCTCGTCGCGCTCGGGAGGGCGGTTCACGAACTGGATTTCCTCGACGAGATCCCACCATACATCGTTCAAATCCTCGCGGTCGGGGTTCTCGTACAATATTTGCTCGAAGCGGTACATCACCATCGCCCACCGCACGAAGACGAGGCCGTCGGCCCGACGCCTCGCGGCGAGCCGCTCCTCGTCTATGTCCTCCTCCGGGACTCTCGCCACGTTTTTCAGCCATCCGGGGTCTTCGGTGAGGCCGTCCATCATGAGGGCGATGGCTTCGGTGGAGTTCGTGTGGGCGACGGTGCGGAGGAAGAACGGCAAAGACGGGTCGATGTGGCGGTCGTATACGGCGTGTCCGAACTCGTGGAGCATCGTGTTCGCCCAGTACGAGTCGGGGTTTCCGGGCCGGAGGTTCGCGAGGACGCGCACGTCGTACGGAAAATCCCGCCCGACGTGGAGGCAGAACGCGTGTTGATCCTTGCCTCCCCGCTCATACAAATCGCTGTTTCGCAAAACTCCCCGAACGTCGAGGCCGAGGTTGTCATACGTCTTCACCGTGAGCGATTCGAGGTCGCCGCCCGCATAGTATTTATTCGTGTCGAGTCCATCCGTCTCCGGCGGCTCCTGAAAGAACGGGTCGAAGAGATGCCACGGCATCACGGACTCCGCGCCGAACTTCTCTTTCAGTTCCGAGTCGAGGGAGTCTTTGAGTTCCCGGAACGGCTCGTCGGTGGCCTCTTTCAAACCGGACATGATCCCTTCGAGTTCTTCGGCTTCGATTTCCTGAAGCGCGAGCGAACGAAAATAATGGTTCTCGTATCCTTGTTCGCGGGCGACTTCGTTCCGAAGGCGGGCGAGTTCGCGAACCGTCGGCTCGACCTCGCGCCCGACGGTCTTCGAAGCCTCCCACGCCTCGCGCCGGAGGGCTTCGTCGTCCGAGGAGCGGAGGATGCTCCGCACTCGATTCTCCCCGACCTCTTCGCCGCCGACGACGCCCCGGTGGTTGCTGTAAACCGAGTTCGCCTTCGCTTCGAGCTCCTCAATGTTTTCGAGGGTCTCCTTCTCTCCCTGACTCCCGGCGAACGTTCGGTGAAGAACCTCGACCTGCCGACGGAGAATGGGTTCGAGAGCGTCTCTTTCTTCATGGAAGCGGCTTATCTCCGCGAAGTCCGAAGCGTCCGAGAAGACCTCGTTGTACGCTTTCCCGGCCTCGACCATGTTCTTTCGGGCATCATCCGAACCCGTCGTCGCGAGCCTCCACCACGCCTCGCCGACGGCCTTCTCCTTCGGGGCGACGAGTCCCTCATACTTCGAGACGAAAGATTGCGCGGCTTCAGCGGAGATGCTCATATGAGTCCTTTCGTGGGAAGTGGTTGTGTCGTGCGGAAAGCTCCGGTTTTCGATCACGGAAACGTTCCGGTGAATCATCTCTTCGCGGAGAGACGCTCGGCGAAACCGAGAAGCGATCGAGAGCATTCCTCGTCAGCGGCGGTTTTGGTCACGGCGGTTTCCGAGGTATATCACGAGGAGGAGAAGCCCGATGCCGACGGTCGCTGGTTGAAGGAGGAGGGAGTCTTCCGGCATTTGCCCGCCGACGACGAGCGCCGAGAGGAACACGAGCGCGACCGCCCAATATCCGGCGGCCCGGAACGCGAAGTACGCCGCGGCAAGCCCCGTGAGCGTATAAAGAATGAACATGAACGGAGCGAGGATTTGTATGCCCGACAAAAGGCCGGGGTCGGCGGCTCCGGTGGCCCACAGCCCGATCTGGCTGACCACGATGAACGCGACGAACGACCACAGCAAAGTCAAAGCCCCGCTCTGGAATGTGATTGGCTCCGGCTCGAAGTCGTGCGGCTCGTACCATTTCCCCTCGCGAAGCTCATACCGACCGCGAGTCCGCGGCCCTTCCCGGTCGCGCCGATTCCGTCGGCCCCTCGGCTCCTCGCGATACTCCTCCTCGGGGGAGTCTTCCCGTTTGAAACGGTTTCGGAGGCGTTCACCGAGGCTCGGGCCGCTCGATTCTTTTTCTTGCCGTTTTGCGGCGAGTTCGTCTTCGAGCGAGGAGAAATCGAGGTCGGCGAGCTGGTCGGCGGCGTACGCGAGGTCGAGCGCCTCGTCGTGCTGGCGGCGGCGGTTCGCGTCGGAGAGGACGGTGTTCGCCTCCTGAATAAGGCGGAACTCGTCCGCGCTCCCGCCCGTGTTGTCCGGGTGCTTCTCCTTCGCGAGCCGACGGTACGACGCGCGGATCTCCTCGCGCGAAGCCGCCCGCGAAACCCCGAGAACCTGATAGTAATTTACTTGATCCGCCATAGATTACCCTCCATTCTACCGCACGAGCGCGAACTCGATTTCCTCGACGACATCGCCTTCACCCTCGCTTCTCAAAGCCCCTCGCAAAGCCTCTCCCTCGCCCCCGATCTCCCCCAAAGCCCACGCCGCATGACCCCGGACTATCGGCGATTCGTCCTCGAACAAACACTCCACGAGCGCGGGAACGGCGCTTTCGTGCCTCATATTCCCGGCGACGACACAACAATTTCGGAGGATTCCAGACCGGCCCGGCCTCGTGAGCGGCGTCCCGGCGAATCTCCGCTCGAACTCCTCGTCGTCGCGGATGCGAAGCACATCTTCGAGGTCGAGGCGCGGCCCCGCGCCGTTCGAGGGATCGAAGTCCGGCCACCGGGTCTTTCGGGCTTTCGTTTTGTTGTACGGGCAAACTTCCTGGCAAATGTCGCACCCGAAGGCCCACTCCCCGACGAGCGGGCGAAGCTCGCGGGGTATCCCGCCTTTGTTTTCGATGGTGAGGTATGAGATGCACAAACGTGCGTCCACGACGCCGGGGGCTTTTATGGCTCCGGTCGGGCATGCGGCCATGCACCGGGTGCATTTGCCGCACGTTCCGGTTCCGTGTTCGTCGGGCTCGAGGTCGAGGTCTACGATGAGGTCGGCGATGAAGAAGTACGAGCCGATGTCGTTGTTTATGACGCATGAGTTCCGCCCGAAGAAACCGAGGCCCGCATGCTGCGCCGCCGACCGTTCGAGGAGCGGAACCGCGTCCGTGAACGCCCGAGCCTTTATCTTCGTCCCGAGTTCGTTTTCGAGGCTCTCACGAAGCTCGAAGAGTCTTTCTTTTATGACTTCGTGATAGTCGCGGCCCCATGCGTATCGGGCGACTTTGCCGCCGGGGCCGTCGGGGTGGTCGCCGGGATAATATGAAACACTGAGGGAGACGACGCTCCTCGCGCTTTTCTGGAGCTTCTTCGGGTTCGAGAGGAGTTCGACGGGTCGTTGCATGTATCCCATGTCCGCCGCCATCCCCGAGTTTTGCCACTCCCGGAGCCTCTCGCCGCCCTCGTGGAGTGGCTCCGCGCTCGTCACTCCGACGAGGTCGAAGCCCGCCTCCTTCGCTCGTCTTTCGAGGATTTCGCGTGGGTTTTCGGCTGTTTTCTCCATTGCCCCGATTGTATCCATCGGATTAGCCGACGATGTGCGAGGGTAAACCAAAAACGATCATACTCGAGACGAAACTTTGTCTGAGAAGGAGAGCGAGAAATCGTGGCGATCAAGACCATAAACCCGGCGACGGGCGAGGAGATAAAGTCATTCGACGAACTCTCGGAGGGCGAGGTCGAAGAGAAAATTCAACTCGCCGCCGACACCTTCCGCGAATGGCGGAAGACCTCGTTCGCCGAGCGTTCCGAGAAGCTCACAAAGGCCGCCGAAATCCTCGAAAACGAGGCCGAGGAGTTCGGGCGCACTATGACTTTGGAGATGGGGAAGCCGCTCGTGGCATCCATCGCCGAGGCAAATAAATGCGCGAAGGGATGCCGTTATTACGCCGAGAACGCCGAGAAGTTCATGGAGGACGTGAAGATTCCGTACGAGGGGGCGGAGACATATATACGCCATGAGCCGCTCGGGCCGATACTCGCGATCATGCCGTGGAACTTCCCATTCTGGCAGGTTTTCCGGTTCGCCGCCCCCGCGCTCATGGCCGGGAACGTCGGGCTTCTCAAACACGCCTCGAACGTCCCGCAATGCGCCCTCGCCATCGAGGACATCCTTCACCGGGCGGGATTTCCCGAAGGCGCGTTTCAGACGCTCCTCATCGGGAGCGGGGCGGTGAAGGCGATCATCGACGACGACCGAGTCCGGGGCGCGACGCTCACCGGGAGCGAACCCGCCGGGCGCATGGTCGCCGGACAGGCGGGCGAGAACGTGAAGCCGAGCGTCCTCGAGCTCGGCGGGAGCGACCCGTTCATCGTGATGCCGTCGGCGGATCTCGAAAAGGCCATCGAGGTCGGGGTGATGTCGCGGATGCTCAATAACGGGCAATCGTGCATAAACGCGAAGCGGCTGATTTTGCATGAGGACATCGCGGACGAGTTCGAGCGGCGTTTTGTCGAGAAGGTGGAGGCGATGAAGGTCGGCGATCCGATGGAGGACGGGGTGGAGATGGGGCCGCTCGCGATGCCTCAAATCCGCGACGATGTCGCCGAGCAAGTCCGGAAGTCCGTCGAGGCGGGGGCGAAGGTTCTCACGGGTGGCGAAAAGCCCGACGGCCCCGGAAACTTTTATCCGCCGACGGTTCTCGCCGATGTTCCCGAAGACTCTCCGGCGAAGAACGAGGAGATCTTCGGCCCGGTGGCGTCTCTCTTCCGGGTGAAGAACATCGAGGATGCCATCGAGCTTGCGAACGACACTCCGTTCGGGCTTTCATCGAGCGCGTGGACGAACGACGCGGGCGAGAGGGAGCGGTTCATAAACGAGATCGAAGCCGGAATGGTGTACATAAACCGGATGACGGAGTCCACGCCGGAGGTTCCGTTCGGCGGGGCGAAGAACTCGGGATACGGGCGCGAGCTTTCGCACCTCGGCATCCACGAGTTCGTGAACGCGAAGACGGTGTGGGTGGAGTAGGTCGCTTCGCGACCGTTCTCGGTTTTTAGTTCTCAGTTTTCAGCCAAGAACCGAGAACTAAAACCGGGAGCGACCGAAGGGAGCGACAGGCAGAGCGAGGCGAGCGTGAAACGTCTTGCTGAAGAAACGCTGTTCATAGGCTAAATTCTGGGGCATATGAACGTTGGCGCAAGAAATTTACTCGTGGTGTTCGGCCTTGTTTGGGGGGTGGCGTTGGCCGTGGTTCCGGCGGTTTTTGCTTTCGACGACCCGTTCACTTTGAGTCCGTTCCTCGTCTCGGCGTTCGTGTGTTCGGCTCTCGCCGGGGTCGTGGGTGCGCTCGTGGCCGCGGCGTGGGCTTCTCGGCGGATGGTGCGGGGCGGTGGGTCGGGGATGCTCGCGTCGGTTTTCGCGGGTGTGGTTCATGGCTTGGGTTTCAGCGTGGCGGCTTCGGTTTCCATATGGATTTGCCTCGCGGTGAACATCTCCGGGTTTTCGACGGCGACGCCGGGGAATATTTTTAATCTGTTCGGCAATCCCGGAATCTTCGAGATGAGAGGCATCGCGGCGCGGGCGATCTTCGTTTATACGCTCGCGGTCGGGATGGTTCTTTCTCCGGTCTCCGGGGCTTTGGTTCTCCGGGCGGTTCGGATGGAAGGGCGTATCATCGGACACAAAATGAACACCGGGAAGGGAAACATATGATAATTGGTCGGCTGTTTTTGATCGGGCTTATTTACGGCCTCGGGTTCATGATCGTGAAGTCTCTTTTCCCGGAGCCTTTCATTCTTTTGCTTTTCCAGACGGGGGAGTCGAGCGAGGGGAACCTCACGCTCGTCTCGCTCGTGTACATGGGTTCGGGGCTTTTGGCCGGGCTTATAACCGCACCCGTTTTCGGCGCGTTCCTCATGAGAGGGAGGGAGTCGCGGCAAGCTGACCCATCTTCGCAAACGCCACGCTTCGTTTTGAGCATCGCGCTCACGCTCTCGATGGGCGTCGTATCAGGACTCTTCATAATGCTCGCGTATGCGACGGGACTCCTTCAGTCGGGCGGAGTCCTCGACCCACTCGCGGTCATCGGAGCCTCGAACTTCCAGCCGGGGACACCGCTCCTGGTTTTGTGGACGATAGCCCGCGACCTTCTCCCCGCCGGACTCTCCGGGCTTTTCCTCGCGCCGCTCGCCGGGGGCATGCTCCAGAAACTTTATACAAAAGACGCCCCCGTGCAGAAAGAATACGACTGGCCGGAGTGATGGCGGCTCGCTGCCTCGCTGCGGCATTTTAGCGAAGACGGTCGGCGAGCGAAGCGGGGGCGCGAGTCTCGGGGGAGAGCGGCTCGGCTTCCGGAGCTTATCCGGCGTCCGGCGGGGAGGCCTGGGCGAGCTTCAAATGGAATACTCCGGCGGAAGCTTTCGAGTAGCCGGAGACGACTATCCAGTACGTCTCCTCCAATTCGGCCTCGAAGACAACGGAGCTTCCGCGCTCGTTTCGGGTGGAGCATCCGTCGTCGTTGTCCGCGACTTGATCGAGGTTTCCTTTTTCGTCCTTCGTGTATACGGCGAGGATGGTGTCGAAGCCGCTTTGGCACACGTCGGCCTCCATCGGGCCGCTCGTCCACGCCGTCCATCGGTACCACACGGAGTTTTGCCCCACCGAGGAGCCGCTGAGGATGTGATCCAACTCGCCCCTTTCCCTCGTGGCGAGCCGATTGTCGCTTCGGAGAATGGCCGAATTGCCCCTTATGATCTCCGCGTCCTCGATATGGTCGTTCGCCGGAGGCGTCGCGTCCACCGCCCCGGCGGACTCGGTCATGAGAAGGAAGGCCAAGGATACGAACACGACCGCGATGGCTGCGGCGATGGCCTTGCGGAAAATGGCGATGGTGTGCGGTGCGTCCAAGTTCTCCGTCCCTTTCGATTCTTCGGGACAGTTTATCGCCGCGTCCGCCGCTCCGAAATACTCCAAATGAGTGATTTTCGGGGGAGAAGCCCGCTTTTCGGCTAAATTATCTTCACGAGGGGCGTGAGTTTACAGTCGGCGAGCGAATAATCTGCTTCCCGCTGCCTCGCCGGGCGGACGAGGTATTCGAGGCAATTGCTCCGGCAATCCACCTTGCCGCATGGGATCTCGATCGTGCCGAGATCCTCGACGATCTTTACCACCGGATCCAAGCCGTCCCCAGGCACCGCGTCCATGCGCCGCGCATACTCACCCTCCTCGAAACCCCGGTGCTCGTACCTGTAAAAAGCCATGCAAGAATTGTACACGCATTTGATCTCGATCACACCGAAAGCCTTTTCTCTTTTTCTCCCCGAGTTCGTTGCCAAAAAACATCGCTGTTGTAATCGTCTTGTTGCATTATTGACTTAATATTTCTTCATACGGAGGGGAGATGAGACGAGAGAAGGAGAGGTCGCTGTGTCGAGGAAAACGGAAAGGATGGGAATAGCGGCGGCGCTCGCGGCGACGGTTTTCGCAATGGCCGCAGCTCCGGCGTTCGCGCAGGGTTTGGCGACGGTCGAGCCGACTTTGGACGAGTGCCGATCCTTTGTCGAGGGGAATGGTGTGCCGGAGACTCGTCCGGTTTGGGAGAACCGGGGCTACTCCGGGTGGGACGTTTGTTTGAATATGGCTTACGATGGCGACCTCGACGGCTTCTTCGCCTCCGCCGACGTGAACGGCGATGGGAAGCTCGGGATCGCCGAACAAGCGGCGTATATGGACTCGGTGATCGGGCCTGTGAGCGATCCGGATCAAAGCCCCCTCACCCTCGACAAGTGCGCGGGCATAATCTCCGAATACGGCGTCCCCGCAGAACGCCCCTTCGTCGGCTGGAGCAACCGCGGATACAGCGATGTCGAAGTCTGCCAAAGCCTCGCCTTCGACGGGACGCTCGCCGCCTCTTTCGCCGCCGCCGACGCGAACGCCGATGGCCGCCTCGACCGGGCCGAGCAGTCGTCGTACATAGCCTCCCTCGCCGCCGTCGCGACCGAAACCCCGGCCTCGGGAGTCGCCCCGGCGACCGCCTCCCCGACCTCCGAGGCGCAGTATGACAGCGTCGTCCCCGGAACCGAAAGCGCAGCCCAAAGCCAATACGCGAACGCCGGAGCCGGGAACGCCGGAATCGAGGAAACCATCGCCCCGGTCGCCGCCGAGCCGACCATATCCGCCGTCTCGGAAGACGCCGCCACCGAAGAATCCGCCGACCCGGACGCATCCGACGAGCTAGAGAAAGGTGTCCTCTCCGCCGTGACCGACACCGTCAAAGGACTCCTCCCGGAGACCGGAGGAATGCCGATCCTCGTCGTCCTCGGCGGTGTCGCACTCCTCGCGGGCGGCCTCGTCGCATCTCGCTTCCACCGCTGAAAACCACGGATGCCCGCTCTCCTCGGAGTCGATCCCTCGGGGTCGGCTCTTCTCTTTGCAACGGTTTGGTAACAAAGTGTTTCGATTTCGCTCAAAGCCCTTGTCCACGCGGCATACCGTGTTAACTTCCGCGTCTGATAACGATTATACCGATCCAGTTCATTGATGTCCCAATGCCTCGACAGCCTCCACCCACCACGGGTAGCCGGTGAGGCTTTGCAAGATCGCAGGGGTTCGCCAATAAGAGGCGAGCGCCTCCGTCAGCGCCTCCT
>JACCWD010000023.1 GCA_013697825.1 Rubrobacter sp. | reverse complement strand
CGGGTTCGATCCCGTACCTCATCCTCTTCGCGATGATGATCATCATGTTCACGTATTTCTATACCGCCGTGCAATTCAACCCCGTCGAACACGCCGACAACCTCAAAAAGAGCGGCGGATATATTCCCGGTATTCGTCCGGGACAGCCGACGGCTCTTTATCTCAACGGCGTCCTCACGCGGATCACGCTCTTCGGGGCATTGTTCCTCGCTTCGGTAGCGGTGGTTCCGTACATGATCACACCCGCGCTCGGGCTTCCAGCGACGGTGTTCATCGGAGGGACTTCGATCCTCATTGTGGTCGGGGTTTCGCTCGACTTCGTGCGCCAACTCGAGAGCCAGCTCATGATGCGTAACTACGAAGGCTTCCTCAAAAAGCAGGGGAGATAATGAAGATCATCCTCCTCGGCCCGCAAGGATCGGGCAAAGGCACACAGGCGAGCCGCCTCGCCGAAAAGAACGGCGCGAAGCACATCTCGACCGGGGACATCGTCCGGGCGGAGATAAAGTCCGGCAGCGACCTCGGCAAGAAGGTTCAGGAATACAACGACCGAGGCGATCTCGTCCCCGACGAGACGATCATCGAGATGTTCAAGCCGCACCTCGACGGCGCCGATGCGTGGATCCTCGACGGCTTCCCGAGAAACGAGTCGCAAGCGAAGGCTCTCGACGAAGCCCTCGATGAACTCGGGATCACCCTCGACAAAGCCGTCGCCCTCGAAGCCCCGGACGACGATCTCGTCGCCCGCCTCTCCGGCCGCCGACAGAGCGAGGCGACGGGGAAGATTTACCATGTGGAACACGATCCGCCGCCGGAGAATTCGTCGGACGACCCCGGCCCGTTCATCCAACGTGACGACGACACGGAAGAGGCGATCCGGAATCGGCTGAATATTTACCACGAGCAAACCGAGCCGCTCAAGGATTATTACGAGAGGCAAAATCTCCTCGCCACCGTGGATGCGATGCAGGAAATCGACGCGGTGACGAAGGATGTACTCGGGGCGGTCGGCGAGCGGTGATCGTCCGGAAGAGCAAAAACGAACTCCAAACCATGCGCGAGGGCGGCAAAGTAACCGCCGCGTGCCACAAGCTCCTCGCCGAAAACATCCGGCCCGGCGTGACCACGAAGGAACTCGACGAACTCGCCGAGGAATTCATCCGGTCGAAGGGCGGGACGCCGGAGTTCCTCGGGTATCCGGGGCAGCCGGGAGCGGTGGATTTCCCCGGCTCGATATGCGCCTCCCCGAACCACATGATCGTCCACGGCATACCGGGCAAATACCGCCTCGAAGAGGGCGACATCATCTCCATCGACATCGGGACGCGCTTCGAGGGCTTCGTCACCGATAGCGCGTGGACGTACCCGGTCGGCGAAATCTCCGACGAGGCTCGGAAGCTCCTCGATGTCACGGAGCGGTGCCTTTACACGGCGACCGAGCAAATGCGGCCCGGTAAGCGTTTCGGCGATGTCGGGCATGCGATTCAATCCGTCGCGGAGCCAGAAGGGTACGGGGTCGTCCGGGATCTCGTCTCGCACGAGGTGGGGCGTGAGATGCACGGAACGCAGTTGCCGAATTACGGAAAGGCCGGAACCGGGACTCGGCTTCTCCCCGGAATGACGTTCGCCATCGAGCCGATGATCACGGTCGGGACTTATGACATCGCGATGGACGAGCGCGACAAATGGTCTATCTATACCGCCGACGGCTCTTTGTCCGCGCACTTCGAACACACCATCGCCGTCACCGAGGATGGGCCGTGGGTCATCACGGCGGGCTCGGCGGAAGAACTCGACCGGGCGGAGTCGGCATGATAGTATATCCGTTTGGTTTCAGCCATCTTGTAACCCTTTGGAATCGAGAAGCGAGAGATAGACGCGAGGAGGCGCCCTGGCTAAAGAAGATGTCATAGAGGTCGAAGGCACCGTGAACGAGGCTTTGCCGAACACGCAGTTCCGGGTGGAGCTCGAGAACGGCCACGAGGTGCTCGCCCATATTTCGGGGAAGATGCGGATGAACTATATCCGGATCCTTCCGGGGGATCGGGTGAAAGTCGAGTTGAGTCCTTATGACTTAAGCCGGGGACGTATAACGTACAGGTTCAGGAACTAGAAAAGTCGAGGAGAGAGTTGTGAAAGTCAGAGCGAGTGTGAAGCCTATGTGCGAGCGTTGCAAGGTGATCCGTCGCCGCGGGGTCGTGCGGGTCATATGCCCGAACCCGCGCCACAAACAGAGGCAGGGATAATATGGCGCGAATAGCCGGAATTGACCTCCCGAGGGAGAAGCGCATCGAGGTCGGACTGACGTACATATACGGCATCGGGCGTTCGGGCGCGAGGAAGATCGTAGCCGAGACGAGCGTTGACCGGAACACGAAGGTGCGCGACCTCGCCGAGGGCGAAGTGGCGGAGATCCGTCGCTATATAGACGAGAACTTCGAGGTCGAGGGCGACCTCAAGCGCGAGCAGAACCAGAACATCCGACGGCTGATGGACATCGGCTGCTACCGGGGCATACGCCACAGGCGAGGGCTTCCGGTGCGCGGGCAGCGCACGAAGACGAACGCCCGCAGCCGAAAAGGCCCGAAGCCGTCAATAGGCGGGAGGAAGAAGAAGTAAATGGGAAAGCAACGTCAGCAACGCGGAGGACAGCGCGGAAGGCAAGGAGCGAGCCGTTCGAGGCGCAAAGTACGCAAGAATATCTCGACGGGCGTGGTTCACATAAAGAGCTCGTTCAACAACACGATAGTCTCCGTCTCCGACACCGAGGGCAACCTCATAGCGTGGGAGTCGGCGGGGGCGCTCGGTTTCCGGGGCAGCCGCAAAAGCACCCCGTACGCTGCCCAGATGACCGCCGAGAGCGTCGCCAACAAAGCGATGGAGAACGGCATGAGGCGCGTGGACATAAACGTGAAGGGGCACGGCTCGGGCCGCGACATGGCCGCGAGGACGTTCCAGTCCATGGGCATCGAGGTTTTGAAGATAACGGACGTTACGGGACAGCCGCATAACGGGTGCCGCCCGTCGAAGCGTCGAAGAGGATAGTTCGTAGTTCTCGGTTCTTGGCTAAAAACTAACTACCAAAAACCAAGAACCAAGAACCAGAAAACGAAGTTTTCAGGAGGTAACTAACAGAGTGGCACGTTACATTGGACCGAGAGGGCGGCGCGACAGGCGGGCGGGGGTGATGCTCTCCTCGATGCGGAAGAATCCCATCGAGAAGAAGCCTTATCCGCCCGGCGAGCATGGCCGCGGACGGCAGCGCCAGACGGAGTACGGGATGCGCCTGATGGAGAAGCAGAAGGCTCGCTGGTATTACGGCGTCTCCGAGAAGCAGTTTCGGAAGGCTTACGACAAGGCTACCCGCATGCAGGGCGTTACGGGCGAGAATCTTCTCCGGCTCATGGAGATGCGGGTGGATAACGTCGTGTACCGGATGGGGTTCGCGACGAGTCGTCCGCAGGCTCGGCAGCTTGTGGTTCATGGGCATTTTCTGCTTAACGGGCGGAAGCACAATATACCTTCGGCTATTTTGAAGGCGGATGACGTGCTTACGGTTAAGGAGAAGAGCCGGAATTTGGAGCCTGTCGTGAATGCCGTGGAGCAGGTCGTGTCGGTTCCGGCTTGGCTGGAGGCCGACCACGAGAACTTCACGGGGCGG
Source organism: Rubrobacter sp. (assembly GCA_013697825.1). Taxonomy (GTDB): domain Bacteria; phylum Actinomycetota; class Rubrobacteria; order Rubrobacterales; family Rubrobacteraceae; genus JACCWD01. Next base: position 23,966 of record JACCWD010000023.1, on the reverse strand, counting down.
CTGCTTCATAATCCGGGCCGGGATGAGATCGACGCCCCGGTCGAGGAGCAGCTTATCATCGAGTTTTACAGCCGCTAAGGAAGCGAAGCGGAGGATTGGAACGGATCTATGTTGGATATTGCGCCACCCCGTTTCAGGGTGGAAGAAGACGACGACAGGCGCGGCATCTTCGTCGCCGAACCTCTCCCGAGGGGACTCGGACATACCCTCGGAAACTCGCTGCGGCGGGTGATGCTTTCGGGGCTTACGGGAGCGGCGGTTACGAAGCTCCGCATCGAGGGCGTTCAGCATGAGTTCTCGACTATCGAGGGCGTGCGCGAGGACGTCGTGGACATCATCCTCAACGTCAAGGAACTAAAGTTCAAGCTCGAGCGCGAAGAGCCCATCGAGCTCGAGATCATAAAAAGCGGCCCCGGCGATATCACCGCCGCCGACATCGAGATGAAGGCCGACGTGTCTGTGGTTGACTCGGAGACATACCTCGCCACTCTTTCGAGCGGCGCGAACCTCGACATGCGTCTCACCGTCGAGCAAGGACAAGGTTACGTCCGGGCCGAGCAAAACAAGAGCGACGCCGACCCAATCGGAGTCATCGCTGTTGACTCGCTGTTCTCGCCTGTGCAAAGGGTGAACTATACGGTCTCCGAGACTCGCGCCGGAGCGCGGGCCGACCTCGACTCGTTGACCATCGAGGTGTTCACGGACGGTCGCATCACGCCGCGCGACGCGCTCAACGAGGCGTCGAAGCAGATGATAAACCTCCTCGGGCTTTTCGCGGACGGTTATCGAGGGGCTTCGAGGGCCGTCTCAGACGCGCCCCGGAGCGGTGGACGGAACGTCATAACCGACGAGCGGGCGATCGAGGATCTCGAGCTCACGGTCCGGTCGTACAACTGCCTCAAGCGCGAGGGCGTGGATACCATCGGGCAGCTCGCGACGATGACTGAAGAAGAGCTCATGAACATACGGAACCTCGGGATGAAGAGCGTGGATGAGATCCGCTCGAAGCTCCTCGAGCTCGACTACCCGATAGAAAGCGAAGAGGCGGCGAATGAGGCACGCTAAGAGAGGACGCAAGCTGGGCCGCGACGCGCAGCACCGCAAACTGATGCTCGGCACGATGGCCGGACAGGTCATCCAGCACGGTCGCATAAAGACGACGGGGCCGAAAGCTAAGGAAGTCCGAAGCGTCGTCGACAAGCTCATCACGACCGCCAAAAAGGACGACCTCCATTCACGCCGCCAAGCGGTCAAGGTTCTCAAAGACAAAACCATCGTCCGCCGCCTTTTCGAGGACGTCGCCCCCGACCTCGACGACCGGAACTCGGGATATACAAGGATCCTCAAGCTCGGGCCACGCCTCGGCGACGGAGCGGAGGCGGTATATCTCGAGCTCGTAAACCACCGGGTCGCGGAGTAGCCGAGATAAGTCCCGCATGAAGTTCGCGCTCAACGCGCCCAATTTCGGAGAGTACGGGGACGCGCGGCTTTTGGCGGGGCTTGCGCGGGAGGCCGAGGAGTCCGGCTGGGACGGTTTCTTCGTCTGGGATCACATCGCATGGTCGGGCGCGGAGAACTACGCGGACCCATGGATCTCACTCGCCGCGATCGCGGTCAATACCACCCGCATCAAAATCGGGCCGATGGTGACCCCGCTGCCGCGGCGCCGTCCGTGGAAGGTCGCCCACGAGGCCGTCACCCTCGACCGCCTCTCGGGAGGACGTGTGATCCTCGGCGTCGGCATCGGCGGCCGCGAGCGTGAGTTCGACTTCTTCGGCGAGGAGCCGGACGCCAAACGCCGGGCGGCCATGCTCGACGAGGGGTTGGAAATCCTGGCGAAGATGTGGAGCGCAGAGCCTTTCACACACAAAGGCGAACACTATGAGATCACGGACGCCCGCCTTACGCCCCCGCCGACGCAACGCCCGCGCATCCCGGTGTGGGTCGCCGGGACGTGGCCGCGAAAAGGCCCGTTCTCCCGCTCCCTCCGCTGGGACGGATACGCCCCCGTAACCGCCGACGCCTCGCCCTTCACCCCCGAAGAAGTCGCCGAGATATCCACTCTCGCCTCCGAGCGTCACGAAGGCGGCGAACTCTTCGACATAAGGATTCCCGGCTCCACGAACGGCGAAAACCCCGACGAAAGCCGACGGCGTATATCCCGGCTCGCCGAAGCCGGAATGACATGGTGGGACGAAACCCTCCCGCCTTCGGGCATGTCCCTCGACGAGGCGCGCGAACGCATCTCGCTCGGCCCACCGGACATTGGCTGACCACCCCTCCATCCTCTGCGAGAACCTGACGTACTCGTACCCCGGCGCGGAAAGCCCGGCCCTCTCCGAGGTCTCCTTCGAGGCGCGGAGCGGCGAATACATCGGGGTCGTCGGGCCGAACGGAGGCGGGAAATCCACGCTCGTGCGGACTTTGAACGGCCTTCTCAAACCCGAGTCGGGCGAGGTTCGGGTGTTCGGCCTCGATCCGGCGACCGAGCCTTTCGAGGTTCGCAAGCGGGTCGGTATGCTCTTCCAAAACCCGGACAACGGCCTCGTCTCGCCCTTCGTCGAGGACGATGTCGCCTTCGGCCTCGAAAACCTCGGCGTCGAACGCGAGGAGATGCGCGGGCGCGTTCATGCGGCCATGCTCTCCGTCGGCCTCGAAGGATTCGAGCGGCGAGAGACTCATACCTTGTCGGGGGGGGAGAAGCAGCGAGTCGCACTCGCCGGGCTTCTCGCCGTCGAGCCGGATCTCCTCGTCCTCGACGAGCCGACCTCGATGCTCGACGCCGCCGGACGACGGGAGGTTCTCGAACGCCTCGATCATTTCCGCGGAAAGAAGACCATACTCCACGCCACGCACCATCTCGAAGAACTCTTCGAAGCCGACCGCATCCTTGTCCTCAAGGACGGTGAACTCGCGGCGGACATCCCGCCCGAACGGCTCTTCTCGGACGGCGATCTCATGCGCGAAAACCGCCTCGTCCCGCCGACTTTGCTCCGCCTCGCCGAGGCTCTCGGAGTCCCGCCCCGGCGAACCGCCGACGAACTCGCCGCCGAAATCTTGAAGCGTGTCCGGGCGAGGTCTTCGGGATGATGCTCGCTCCGCTCCTCCGGCTTCGTCTTCGTCGCTGCGCTTCGGGAGTCGGGAGTCGGGAAAGGCGAGGAATCGGAACCCGCGCCCGGCATCGCCGCGTACGAGTATGGTGCGCGTCCGTCGTATGGGAAGTCGGAAGTCGGGAAAGGCATGGAGGCGGAGCTTCGCGCCGCGAGCGCGTCCGGTCGAATCCGGCGAGAGCTTGCCGGGTGGGGAGGCGGGAGTGTCGAGGGAAAGCGAGTCGAGAGTACCCCGACTCCCGACTCCCGACTCCCGACTCCCGGTATTCGGAGCGGAGCGAGCTATGAGGATCGAGGTCAAAAACCTCCGCCACGTCTATTCGCCCGGCACGGACTCCGCGGTGGAGGCTTTGCGGGACGTGTCTTTGTCCGTCGAGGGAGGGGAGATCCTCGGCGTCGTCGGCGGGACGGGTTCGGGGAAAAGCACCCTCGTGGTGCATATGAACCTCCTCCTCGAACCGACGAGCGGCGAGGTTCTCATTGACGGCATGGATGCCCGGGCGATGAAGAAGAGCGAGCTTCGGCGGAGGGTCGGGCTCGTGTTCCAGTTTCCCGAGTCGGCCCTCTTCGCCCCGACCGTCGAGGAGGATGTCGCCTTCGGGCCGTGCCGTCTCGGACTCGACGAAGAGGAGGTTCGCCGGAGGGTTTCCGAGACGCTCGGGATGCTCGGGATATCTCATCTCGCGTCGCGATCGCCGCACGCGCTCTCGGGCGGGGAGAAGCGGCGCGTCGCGATCGCGGGCGTTCTCGCGATGGGGCCGGAGGCGATCGTCCTCGACGAGCCGACCGCCGGCCTCGACCCGGCGACCCGCGAGGAGCTTTTGGATGTCGTGCGCGGACTCAAGAACGCCGGGATGTCCGTCGTCATCGTCTCCCACGACCTCGACGAAATAGCCGAGGTCGCCGACAGAGTTTGCCTCATGGAGCGCGGCGAGGCGAAGGCCGTCGGGGCGCCGGAAGACGTTTTCTACGAGCATCCCGAGAACGCGCCGGATACGGTGCGGGCCGCGCTCGCCGTGGGGGAGAGGCTTCCGGGCGTCGGTCGTCCGGTGCGCTTCGCGGAGACGGTCGAGGTTCTCGAACGGGTTATGGGGGGGTAACGAATGGGGCGTGGGATCGGGCAGTTTTATCCGGGGATGTCGCCGCTCCACGCGCTCGACCCGCGGGCGAAGATCCTCGCCTCCGTCGGTCTCGTCGCCGCGCTCTTCCTCGTCGGCTCGTTTCACGGCTTCCTCCTCGTCGCGGTCGTCGTTTTGTCTCTCCTCATAGTGAGCCGCGTCCCGGCCGCCGCCTTCCTCCGCTTTTTGAAGCCCGTCTCCTTCATCGTCGCGCTCACGTTCCTTTTTCAAGCCCTCTTCTCCCGCGAAGGGAATATCCTCTTCGAGTGGGGGTGGCTTTCCGTGTACGAGGGCGGAGTGTCAAACGGGGCGTTCCTCGCGGCGAGGATACTGCTCCTCGTGCTTTCGGCGGCTCTTCTCACGGCGACGACGCCGCCCGTCGCGCTCACCGACGGCATCGAGGATCTTCTTTCGCCGCTGAAAAAGCTCCGGTTTCCCTCCCACGAAGTCGCGATGATGATGACGATCGCGTTACGTTTCATCCCGACGCTCGACGAGGAGGCGCAAAAGATAATGCGGGCGCAGGCGGCCCGCGGCGCGGAGTTCTCCGAGGGCGGCCTCATAAAACGGGTGAAGGCCATCATCCCTATCCTTGTCCCGCTCACCGTGGGAGCCTTCTGCCGCGCCGACGAACTCGCCGACGCGATGGAGAGCCGGGGCTACCGGGGCGGCGAAGGAAGGACGAGATACCGCGAACTGAAGTTCCGCCTCCGGGATGGGGTGGCGCTCCTCTTCGTCGTCCTCGTGGCGGTCGGAGGAGCCGTATTGTGAAAATCTTGGCGAAGGGTTCCATACTTCGCGGGTTCGGGGGTCGAGTCGTCTCGCTCCGGGGAGTCGGGAAAGGTATGAGGGTGAAACACCGCGACGCGAACTCCTCCCATCGAGTCCGACGAGAGCCTTTCGGGAGCGCCGAGAGCGATCCAGTCGAACGCCGCCCGCTTCCCAAATTAAAAAGGCCGCGAAGCAGCCACTCGGACTCGCCATGAAGCTCGCCGGACTCGTCGAATACGACGGCGCGGACTTCGCCGGATGGGCGCGGCAGCCGAACCCCCGAACCGTCGAGGGAGAGCTTTCCAAAGCCCTCGAAACCATCCTCCGCCATCCGGTGAAGATGAGCGTCGCCGGGCGCACCGACGCGGGCGTACACGCGAGCGGGCAAATTATCTCCTTCGAGGCGGAGACAAAACTTTCCCCCACCGACATCGCCTATAAAACGACCGCCGTGCTTCCAAAGGATGCCGCGCTCCGGCGATGCGTCGAGGTTCCCGAATCCTTCGATGCCCGCCGGAGCGCGGTGAGCCGGAGTTATGAGTATCGAATCGTGAACGCAAGGGTTCGTTCCCCGCTCCGCCGACGGCAAGAAATTTACATCGCACGAAACCTCGACTTCGATTCACTCGAAAGATGCGCGAGGCTCATTCGCGGAGTCCACAATTTCCGGGCGTTCACCCCGACGAAGACGCATCATTCGCGCTTCGAAAGGGAGGTCATGGAGACGCGGTGGGAGACGGAGGGGGATATGCTCGTGTACCGTATCACCGCGAACTCGTTTTTGTATGGGATGGTTCGTACGCTCGTTGGCACGATGGTCGAAGTCGCCGACGGAAGCCGCGATCTCGAATCGTTCGAGTCTCTTCTTTCGGGGGGAGAGCGGAAAGAAGCGGGGGCTTCGGCGGGGGCGAAGGGTCTCACGCTCGTGGGGGTGGGGTACGGTTTTGAGCTGTCAGCCGTCAGCTAATTTGGGAGAGGAGTTTTTATGAACGATGAACTTTTGGCGAGGATCGATGCGTATGTCGAGGGGCTTTTTGTCGAAGGCGATCCCGTCCTCTCGGCGGCGCTCGAAGACTCGAAGAACGCCGGACTCCCGGAGATACAGATTTCTCCGAATCAAGGGAAGCTCCTCCGGCTTCTCGCGGAATTATCCGGGGCGCGGCGTATTTTGGAGATCGGGACTCTCGGCGGATATAGTGGCATACACTTCGCCCGCGCCCTTCCCGATGATGGAACCCTCGTCTCCCTCGAACTCGATGAGCGCCACGCCGAAGTCGCCCGGAAGAACTTCGAGCGCGCCGGGATTTACGAGAAGGTCGAGATCCGCGTCGGAGACGCGAAGGAGACGCTTCGCGGGATGGTCGAGCATGGCGAAGAACGCTTCGACCTCGTCTTTATAGACGCGGAGAAGGAAGGGTATCTGACGTACCTCGATCTTTCGCTCGAACTCTCGCGTCCCGGAACTCTCATCATCGCGGACAATGTGATCCGAGGCGGAAGCGTCCTCGAAGAAGGCGACAATATGGGGAATTTCAACGAGATGTTCGCCTCCCATGATCGGCTCGATGGGATCATATTGCCGCTTCTGCGCGAGGGGGTGGACGGGGTGGCGATCGCTCGTGTGAGATGGTGAATTTTCCGAACGTCTCCATCGCCGGAAAGCGTGTTGCCGTGCATAATGCCCCGCGAAAGAAAACTCGTTAGCGGGGCTTTTCCGAGGCTTTCCGGTTGACATGGCGTTCCGTCGCCAACATAATGCCGCTCAACTTGCCGGTTCGCCGGGCTTTACGGAAAGCTCGGCGCTAAGAGGGAACCCGGTGCGAATCCGGGACTGCCCCGCAGCGGTGAGCGGGAACGAAAGCCGCAGATTTCAGGCACTGGCTCCTCTTCGGGGGCCGGGAAGCCGAAGGCGAATAGGCTCCGGTTTTTCGACCGGAACGCCCGCGAGTCCGAAGACCTGCCGGCGACCGCACGTGGTGTGCGGTTTGTGGCTCGGGTCTTCGAGGGAGAGGCCGGTCGCGACGGGACGGCGCCTCGTATCTGCGGTCGTTCCATCCGACACCTTTCTTCCGTTTGTCCGAGCTACGGCGCGGGCCGAACACGGACGAAAGGGAGGGCATGATCTCACAGGACACGCGGGTAAAGAAGCGCGACGGTCGCGTCGCGCCGTTCGACGGGGCGAGGATTTTCCAAGCCATCGCGAACGCCTTCCGGGCGGAACTCGAAATCCCGAAGAGCGCGGAACTCGCCCCGGATCTCCACGCCGAAATCGAAAGAACGGCCCTCGCGGTCGCCGGGGGCATCTCCGGCGAGGTCGTCGGAGTCGAGGAAATTCAAGACTTCGTCGAGGAACGCCTCATGCGCGACGGCCACTACCGCGTCGCCCGCCGGTACATCGTATACCGCGAGGAACACAAAAAAGCCCGTATGTTCCGCGGCGAGGACGACGGCGAGCCGTCGCCGGGCATCAAAGTCCGCCTCGCCGACGGTTCGGAGTCCGTCTTCGAGACGTGGCGGGTGAGGCGGCGCATCGAGGCGGCGTGCCTCGGGCTGGATAATGTCGAGTCGCAAACCGTCCTGGACGAGACGCTCGGCTCGCTTTACGACGGCATCACACCCTCGCAAATACAGCGTGCGATGGTTCTCGCCGCCCGCTCCCACATCGAGCGCGAACCGGAATACAACCGAGTCGCCTCCCGCCTCCTCCTCGGCGTCGTCTTCCGCGAAGCGTGGGGCGAATCCCCGGACGACCTCGAAGAAACATACCGCGCGAACTTCCCCGAATACCTCCGGCGCGGCATAAAGGCCGAACGCCTCGACGAAAGCCTCTTCGGCTTCGACCTCGACCGCCTCTCCGCCGCCATAAAGCCGGAGCGCGACGAAGGGTTCACGTACCTCGGCCTTCAAACCGTATACGACCGGTACCTCATAAAGGACGGAGAGCGGCGCATCGAATGCCCGCAGTATTTCTGGATGCGCGTCGCGATGGGACTCTCCCTCGACGAGGACGACCGGGAATCGAGAGCCATCGAATTCTACGAAGCCCTCTCGACTTTCCGGGTCGTCTCCGCGACTCCGACTCTCTTCAATTCCGGGACGCGCCATCCGCAACTTTCGTCGTGTTATTTGAGCACCGTGTCGGACGATCTCGAAGGGATTTTCGAGGCCGTCTCGGATAACGCGAAGTTGTCGAAGTGGGCGGGTGGCCTCGGAAACGACTGGACGAGGATACGGGCGACGGGTTCGCTCATAAAGGGTACGGGAGGGGAGAGCCAGGGGGTCATCCCGTTCCTCAAAATCGTGAACGACACGGCGGTGGCAGTGAATCAAGGCGGGAAGAGGAAGGGCGCGGCTTGCTCGTACCTCGAAACGTGGCACCTCGACGTCGAGGATTTCCTGGAGCTTCGGAAGAACACGGGCGACGAACGCCGCCGCACCCACGACATGAACACCGCGAACTGGGTCCCCGACCTCTTCGTGAAGCGAGTGATCGAGGACGGTGAGTGGACGCTCTTCTCCCCGAACGAAGCCCCCGACCTCCACGACCTCACCGGACGCGCCTTCGAGGAGAGGTACGAAGAGTATGAGCGAAAGGCCGAGGCGGGGGGGATGCGGCAGTCGAAAAAAGTCGAGGCGGCTTCGTTGTGGAAGAAGATGCTCTCGATGCTCTTCGAGACGGGTCATCCGTGGATCACATTCAAAGACCCCTCGAACGTCCGATCCCCGCAAGATCACACCGGAGTCGTCCACAGTTCCAATCTTTGCACGGAGATATTATTGAACACGAGCGCACAGGAGACGGCGGTTTGCAACCTCGCCTCCCTCAACCTCGCGGCCCACACCGACACATACGGACTCGACGAGGCGAAGCTCGCCGACACCATAAAGACGGCGGTCCGCATGCTCGACAACGTCATAGACATAAATTTCTACCCGATACCCAAGGCGCGGACGGCGAACATGCGCCACCGTCCGGTCGGACTCGGGCTTATGGGTTTTCAGGACGCGCTCTTCGAGCAGCGAATGAGCTACGCGAGCGAGGATGCCGTCCGCTTCTCCGACTATTCGATGGAGTTCATCTCGCGCTGCGCCATCCTCGCGAGCGCGGAGCTTGCGAAGGAACGCGGCGTGTACGAAAGCTATGAAGGATCGAAGTGGAGCCGGGGAATGCTCCCCATAGACACCATCGAGCTTCTCGAACGGGAGCGCGGGGTGGCGGTCGAAATGGATCGCTCCTCCGCTCTCGACTGGGAGGCGGTTCGCGAGTCCGTCGCTCGTCACGGCATGCGGAACTCGAACGTCATGGCGATCGCGCCGACGGCCACCATCTCGAACATCTCCGGCGTGTACCAGTCCATCGAGCCGACATACTCGAACCTCTTCGTGAAATCGAACCTCTCGGGCGAGTTCACCGTCGCGAACGGCCACCTCGTGCGCGACCTCAAAAAGCGCGGCGTGTGGGACGAGGAGATGCTCGACGACCTCAAACACTTCGACGGCTCCGTTCAGGAAATAGACCGCGTCCCCGAAGACCTCAAAAGAATGTACCTCACCGCCTTCGAGATAGACCCCGGCTGGCTCATAGACTGCGCGAGCCGCCGCCAGAAATGGATAGACATGGGTCAATCCCTGAATTTGTATCTCGCCCGACCGAGCGGAAAAGCCCTCTCGGAGATGTACATGAACGCGTGGCGAAAGGGACTGAAAACCACATATTACCTTCGCTCTTGCGGAGCGACGGGCGTCGAGAAGTCGAGCATGGACGTGAACCGCCGCGGTATCCAGCCGAGGTGGATGAAGAGCCACTCCGCATCCGGCCGCCTCGAAGCCCCGAACGGTGAACCGGAGGTGAACGGTTCTTCTCTCCCTCAAGTTCAAGGCCCGTCATGCTCCCCCGACGAACCGGACTGCGAGGCGTGTCAGTGAGCGAAGCGACCGAAAGGAGCGACATGTCGGAATACGATCTCTCGAAGCGCGTGAACGCCGAGGATAAGAAGCTCCTCAATTGCCGGGCTGTGGACGTGAACCAGCTTTGGCCCCTCAAGTACGAGTGGGCGTGGGAGCATTATCTCAACGGGTGCGCCAATAACTGGATGCCTTCCGAAGTTCCCATGCAAAAGGATGTCTCGCTGTGGCACTCGAACGAACTCACCGACGGGGAGAGGCTCGTCATCATGCGGAACCTCGGGTTCTTCTCGACGGGGGAGAGTTTGGTGGGGAACAATATCGTACTCTCCATTTTCGAGCATATAACGAATCCCGAGGCTCGGCAGTATTTGCTCCGCCAAGCCTTCGAGGAGGCCATCCATACTCATGCCTTCCACTACATAGTGGAGTCGCTCGGCCTCGACGGGCGCGAGGTTTTCAATATGTACAACGAGGTGGATTCCATCCACGGCAAGGACGAGTTCGTCATGTCGCTCACCGAAGCGGTGATGAACCCGGATTTCTCGACGGCGACGGTCGAGGGGATTCAGGAATTCATAAAGAACCTCGTCGGGTTTTACGTCATCATGGAGGGGATCTTTTTTTATTCCGGCTTCGTGATGATCCTCTCCTTCCACCGCCGGAACCGGATGACGGGCATCGGCGAGCAATTCCAGTACATCCTCCGCGACGAGACCGTCCACCTCAATTTCGGTATCGACCTCATAAACACCATAAAGGAGGAGAACCCCGAAGCGTGGACTCCGGAGCTTCGGGACGAACTCGCCGCGATGGTCGAGAAGGCCGTCGGGTACGAACTCGCTTACGCCCGCGAGTGTCTCCCGGAGGGCGTTCTTGGTTTGAACGCGCGGCTCTTCGAGGACTATGTGGGGTTCATCGCGGATCGGCGGATGGGGCGCATCGGGCTTCCGAAGCGGTACGGGAGTCGGAACCCGTTCCCGTGGATGAGCGAGACCATGGATCTCGCAAAGGAAAAGAACTTCTTCGAGACGCGCGTCACGGAGTACCAAAGCGCGGGTTCGCTCGTATGGGACTGAGGATAACCGATGAGCGAAGCGGGGCGGCGGAGGAAAGCGAAGCGGTTCCCGCGAGTCGTTCGAGGACGGTGAAGACCTCGCTCGTCCTCCCTTCGGACACGAACCATTTCGGGACGATCTTCGGTGGAAACGTTTTGTCTTTCGTGGACGAGGTGGCCGCCATCGCGGCGATGCGCCACTCTCGAATGCCCGTCGTGACGGCCTCGATGGACTCGGCGGATTTCCTCCACCCGATACACGCCGGAGAGGCGATGGAGGTCGAGGCGTTCGTCTCGTGGACGGCACGCTCCTCGATGGAAATTTTCGTCCGAGTCCGGGGCGAAGACCTCCTCTCCGGCGAACGCCGCACCACCGCGACCTCATTCCTCACGATGGTCGCCGTGGATGAACACGGAAACTCCGCCCCCGTCCCGCCCGTCGAACCCGAAACCGACGAACAACGCCGCCTCATGGAGAGCGCGTCCTCCCGGCAAACCCAGCGCCGGAAGAGGAAAAAGGAAAACGAAGCGCGACGAAAAGAGGAGATGCCCGCATGACCCGAACGAAGGAAATAAAGGCGTACGCGCCGGGAATTTACGCCCGCTCCGAGGAACTCGTTCAAGCGACCCGCGACGCCGACCGGGGCCGTGTACCCGAGGCCGTCGTCGAGAAGAGGCGCGACGAAGACCTCGCCCGCTTCCTCGAAACGCAGCGCGGGGCGAACCTCGACTATCTCTCGGACGGACTCCTCGGTTGGCAAGACGTCTTCCGCCCCTTCGACGAGAGCGCGAACGGACTCCGCCCCGGCTCCCTCACGCGCTTCCTCGACACGAACACCTTCTTCCGCGCTCCGGCGGCGACCGACGAAACCCTCGCCCTCGCCGAACCTCTCGGGGAGCCGCTGTTTCGCGTCGGGAGCCTCCCGAGCGGAGGATGGGTCGCCACGCTCCCCTCCCCGTATGCGATGGCCGAATACGCCGCCGGGGATGTCACGCCGAGGGAGGTGGCGGAGAAGGTTCTCGCGCCGCAAATGGGGTGGCTCGCGGAGCATGGGTGCGCGATGGCCGTTTTTCAGGAGACGGCGATGTTCGGGGGCGGCGCGGATGTTTCCGCACTCGGGGACGCGCTCGATGTGCTCGGGGGTTTCGTTCCGGTCGCTTTGCAGCTTCCGTTCGGGGATGCGGGGGAGGTCATCGGTGAGCTTGTCGGACTCGACGGCGTCGAGGCTATCGGCGTGGATTTTTATTCGACGGATGTCTCCGGGCTTCCGCGACCGTTTCCGAAGACGCTCCTCGCCGGGGTCGTGGACGCGAGGAATTCGCTTCTCGAATACCCGGCGGAGGTCGCCGCTTTCGGGCGCGAGATCTTCGAGGGGATCGAGGGCGAGCTTCATCTCGTGTCGAACGGGGATCTTCAGTTCGTGCCGGAGAGGATCGCGAGAGAAAAGATACTCCGTCTCGGTGAGGCGGCGAGAATTTTGAAGGAGGAAGCATGAGCGAAGTACGGTTCGTGACGAAGGAGATCGGGAGCCTCGCAAAGCCCGGATGGCGCGTGAAATCCATCGCGGGCCGCCCCGTCGAAGAGGCGGACGTCGCCGACGCGAGGAAGTGGGGCGCGAAGCTCGGCGTCGAGACCGACGAACTCACGGAGATACTCCGAAAAGGCTCCGGCTTCTCGGAGGTCGAGAAGGCGAAGATCCACGATTACGCGGCTCTCTTCGGGCTTCGGCTTCTCGAAGAGTCCGGCCTCGACGTGGTGTACGACGGCGAGCAGCGTCGGAGCGAGATGTACGACCACGCCGTGAAGCACGCGCATGGTTTCGAGACTCGCGGGACGGTTCGCTCGTGGGACAACAAATACTATACGAAGGCCGCCGTCGTGGACGCGCCACTCGTTGAGTCGGCATACGATCTCGACGAGTTCGATTTCGTCCGAAAGAACACGGAGCGCGTCGTGAAGGTTCCGGTGACGGGGGCTTACACGGTGATGGACTGGTCGTACGACGAGCATTACGCGGCGGACACGAAACTCCTCGGCGCATCATCGAAGGCGCGTTCCTCGGCGCGGCGGACGTTCGGGGTCGAGGCGGCGCGTGATGTGGTTCGTCCGAACGTCGCCGGACTCGTCGAGTCGGGGGTGGCGTGGATCCAAATTGACGAGCCGGCCGCCACCACCCGCCCGGAGGAGGTTCCGCTCGTCGTCGAGACGTTCAACGAGACGCGGGCGGGGATCGGTGCGAGGGCTTCGATGCACGTGTGCTTCTCGGATTATGAGTGTCTTTTCCCGCACATCGAAGCTCTCGACGATTGCTACGAATTGCAACTCGAGTTCGCAAACCGCGACCCCCTCGAACTCGGCACGAAGCCCGAAGACCGTCCCGGATACGCCGTCCTCCCGAAGTTCGCCCGGAGTGGATGGCGCGGCGTCATCGGCCTCGGCGTCGCGGATATACACACGAACCACATCGAGTCCCCGGAACTCATCCGCGACCGCATCCTCCACGCCGCCGAAGTCCTCGGCCCGGAGCTCGTCGAGGTGAACACCGACTGCGGGCTTCGGACGCGCACGTGGGAAGTCTCCTTCCAGAAACTCGTGAACATGGTCGAAGGGACGAGGCTCGCCGAGGCGGCGATGAACGGTTCTTAGCCAAGTAGACAAGATGGTGAATCGGGGCTGACCGATCACCGCACGTATGCTAGTATCACACGGTTTGATACTCCTTTGAACTTTGCAGAAACTCCGGAGGATGATGAAGAGTTATATGGCGCGGCCCAATGAGGTCGAGAGAAAATGGTATGTCGTTGACGCGCAAGGCCAAACCCTCGGGCGGCTCGCGACGGAGATCGCGATGATCCTTCGCGGCAAGAAGAAGGCCGTGTACACCCCGCACGTGGATGTCGGCGACTTCGTAGTCGTCGTGAACGCGGGGAAGGTCGCCGTGAGCGGTCGGAAGGCCGAGCAAAAAATGTACCGCCGCCACACCGGATACCCCGGTGGGCTGCGCGAGATGAACTACGAGGAGATGCGCGACAAGAAGCCGACCGACATCGTTCGGAAGGCCGTGAAGGGCATGCTCCCCCGCACCCGCCTTGCCCGCCAGCAAATGAAGAAACTCAAAGTCTACGCGGGGCCGGAGCATCCCCACTCCGCCCAAACCCCCGAAACATACGAGGTGAGAACATAATGGCCGAAGCCCTCTATACCGGAACCGGACGGCGCAAAACCTCCGTCGCCCGCGTCCGCATCCTCGCCGGAGACGGCAAGATCACCGTAAATGGACGTTCGTACGAAGACTATTTCCCGCGCCCCGCGTACCAGCGTTCGATCCGCGGTCCCCTCGAACTCCTCGACTCCGCGACGAACTACGACGTGATCGTCAAAGTCGAGGGAGGCGGCCTCACCGGACAGGCCGACTCCGTCCGCCACGGCATCGCCCGCGCCCTCGCCGAAGAGTCGCAAGACGCCCGAGGCGAACTCAAAGCCGCCGGGATGCTCACCCGAGACTCCCGAGCCGTCGAGCGCAAAAAGTACGGCCTCAAAAAAGCCCGCAAGCGCCCGCAATTCTCGAAGCGGTAAACCGCGAAAGATACTTTTCTCGTACGGGTTCCCCCATCTTCGGGGGAACCCGTTTTCGTGGCCCGCGTTCCGTTAGAATATGCCGCGATGGAGAACGTCGAATACAAAACCTTCGAGCCGGAAAAGCACCTCTCCGGCGTATTCGGGAGCTGCCGAGCTATCGAGTGGGACAACTTCCACTACGCCCCCGACCTCACCCGGAAGTCCCTCACCGCGCCCGGCGTGACGACCATCGTGGCCGTCGCGGATGGGGAGGTCGCGGGGTTCGCGCAAATCCAGGGCGATGGCGTGGGGCTTCAAATCCACCTCTCGCTCCTCGCTGTGGACGAGGCTCATCGGCGAGAGGGGATCGGGCGTCGGCTCGTGGAAGAAGGTTTCCGAAGGCTCGGGGCCGCCCGTATGGATCTCACCTCCTCCGACGAAGCGCGGAATTTCTATCGCTCCCTCGCCCCCCGCGAACAGACCGGTTTCAGACTTTACCCCCCGTCCACCGAGGAGGTGTGATCGACCGTGCGTGAAATATCCTTCGGCACCGATGGCGTCCGAGGCGTCGCAAATAAAGGACTCCTCCCCGAAGACGCATTCGATCTCGGCCTCGCCGCGGCGAGTGTTTTCGGCGGGAAGGTCGTCGTCGGAAGGGACACGCGGCGTTCGGGTGGAATGCTCTCCTCCGCCCTCGTCGCCGGACTCGCTTCCGGCGGAGCGACGGCCTTCGATCTCGGAACCCTCCCGACCCCCGGAGTCGCCATGCTCTCCCCAAAGCTCGAAGCCTCAGCGGCGGTCGTCATAAGCGCGTCCCACAACCCCTTCCCCGACAACGGCATAAAGTTCCTCTCCGGCGAAGGAAGGAAATTGCCGGATAGCGAAGAGAGGGAACTCGAGAAGCTCGCCTCCAATCCGAGCCTCGACCGTGCGACCGGAGCGGGGATCGGTTCCGTCGAACGCCTCGACGACGCCGCGAAGATGTACGCTGAAAGCCTCCTCGAACGCCTCCGTCCCGACGCCGAAGGAATGAACATCCTCCTCGACTGCGCGAACGGAGCCGCCTTCGAGTCCGCACCGCTCGCCTTCGAGAAGCTCGGAGCGAAGCTCTCCGTCGTCGGAGCGGAGCCTGACGGCGTGAACATAAACGCCGGATGCGGCTCCACGCACGTCGAGAGGCTCGATATATCCGGCCACGACGTCGCCTTCGCCTTCGACGGCGACGCCGACCGGGTTCTCGCTGTGGACGAGAAAGGAAACGTCGTGGACGGCGATAAAATCATCGCCATCCTCGCCCGCGACCTCGCCGGGAGGGGGATGCTCTCGAAGGGGGTCGTCGTCACCGTCATGAGCAACTTCGGCTTCTTCAAAGCGATGGATTCCCTCGGCATCCCGTGCGAAGTCACTCCCGTCGGAGATCGCCACGTCGCCGGGGCTATGCGCCGGACGGGAGCCACCGTCGGCGGCGAGCAATCCGGCCACGTCATCCTCTCCGAACACGTCACGACGGGCGACGGCCTCATGACCGCCCTCGCCCTCCTCGACGTGATGGTTCGGAGCGGGAAGCCTTTGTCCGAGCTTGCGAAGGTCATGGAAAAATACCCGCAAAAACTCATAAACGTGAAAGTCGAAGGCCCGAGAAGCGCGAAGGAAATCGCCGCATCGAAGCGCCTCGCCGAAGCCGTGGCGAAGGCCGAAGCGAAGCTCGGCGCGGAGGGTCGCATACTCCTCCGCCCGAGCGGAACCGAGCCGCTCGTGAGGGTCATGGTCGAACACGAAGACGAGAAAACATGCCACGAAACCTGCGAAGAAGTCGCGGACGTCGTGGCGAAAACGAAAGTATGAGACGAAAGGAACGACACCGGAAATGAGAGACGCATTCGCTTTTCCCGACTCCCGACTCCCGACTCCCAACTCCCGGCGAGCGGAGCGAGCATGAGGTTCATCGGACTCGCTCCCGCATGGCGCCCCGGCGAGGCGAACGAGAAGCCCTCGTGCCTCGTCGTCCTCGACGAGCGCGGCGGCATCGTCGCCAACGCCTTCGCCTCGGGGGCGGAGGAGATAGTGAAGGCGGTCGGCGAGAACGCCGGGGACGGCCGCCCCGTCCTCGTCGGCGTGGACGCGCCCCTCTCCGTGCCGAACGAGAGGGGGACGAGGAAGGTCGAGAAGGTTCTCTCGAAGCTCTCGCTCCCGGCGTACTCCGCGAGCCGCCGCATGTTCGAAGGGAAGCCCTTCACCGAAGACCTCCTCGCCGAGTTCGAGAAGCTCTCCGTCGAATACACCGACTATCTCTTCCCGAGGGGTAAAGGCCGATGGGCCGTCGAAGTGGACTCCGCCGCGACGCTCAAAGTCCTCTCCCTCGAAAGGAACGGCGGCAAAAACGACGGCGACCTCTCCGAGAAGCTGAAAGAAATCCCCGAGTCGAAGTTCCGGAAGGGAAACAAGGAGGCTCGGGCCGCCGCGCTGAAAGCGGCCATCGGGGTTTTGTGGGATACGAAGGGGCTTCGCCTCCGGACCGGGGACCTCGCCGCCGACCTCAAAGCGGAGGGGAACGTGGACGTCTCGAAGCTCGACGTGTCGGCCAAGCTCTCGCACGCGGAGCTTGACAAGATCGTCGCCCTCGTCGAGGGAACCCTCGCCGCGTACACCGCCCACCGCCACTGGAAAGGCCGCGACGGCTCGATGGTCGTCGGCCTCGGCGACGAAGGCTCGGTGCTTCTCCCGGCGAACGAAGGTTTTCAAGCCCGCATCGCCGAAGAGTGCCGCGCCTCGAAAGTGCCGTATGTTTAGTCGCTCCCTTCGGTCGCTCCGGTTCTTGATTCTTGGTTCTCGGTTCTTGGCTAAAAACGAAAAATCAAAAACTAAAAACCAAGAACGGTCGCGGAGCAACTGATGCTCCTCGTCCGCATCATCCCGTGCCTCGACGTGGACGCCGGGCGCGTCGTGAAAGGGACGCAATTCAAAAACCTCCGCGACGCCGGAGACCCGGTGGAACTCGCCGCCCTTTACGATCGTGAAGGCGCGGACGAGATAGTCTTTTACGACATCACCGCCTCGCATGAGGAGCGAAACACCGCGACCGAACTCGCCCGCCGCGCCGCCGAGGAGGTCTTTATCCCGTACACCATCGGCGGGGGGGTGCGGACGGCGGACGACATGCGGGCGATGCTCCGGGCCGGCTCCGACAAGGTGTCCGTAAACTCCGCCGCCGTGAAAACCCCGAACCTCATAAACGAAGGCGCCGAACGCTTCGGGAGCCAATGCGTGGTTTTGAGCGTGGACGTGAAGCGGAAGGAAAGCGGTTCCGGGTGGGAGGTGTATTTGAATGGAGGCCGTTTGAATACGAACATGGACGCCGTCGAGTGGCTCGTGGAAGGTGAAAAGCGAGGGGCGGGGGAGTACGTTTTGAATAGCATGGACTCGGATGGGATGGAGAGCGGGTACGATCTCGAACTCATCTCCGAGGTCGCGGAGAGGACGAATTTACCGATCATTGCTTCGGGCGGGGCGGGGCATCCCGACCATATGGTCGCCGCCGTCGAGGCGGGGGCGAGCGCGGTACTCGCGGCGAGCATCTTCCATTTCGGGGAGTACACGGTTCGGGAAGTGAAGGATCACATGTCGAAAGCGGGGATTCCGATACGATGACGAGTGCGACCGAGAGAATCAAGTTCGACGACAATGGCCTCGTTCCCGTCGTCGCGCAAGATAAAGATACCGGCGCCGTCCTCACCCTCGCGTACGCGAACGAGGAGGCGGTCGAGAAGACGCTCGAAACGGGGGAGGCCCATTTTTATTCGCGCTCCCGGAAGGAACTCTGGCGGAAGGGCGCGACGAGCGGGAACACGCAACGAGTCGTCGAAGTTCGGCTCGACTGCGACGGCGACGCGCTTCTTTACCGGGTCGCGCCGCATGGCCCGGCATGCCATACCGGGGAGAGGACGTGCTTTTATACGACCCTCGCCGGGGAGGGCGTCGGGGTCGCGCCGAGCGAGGAGCATCCCGGTTTCGGGGTCATGGTGGAGCGTCTCGCCGGGATCGTCGCCGATCGCCACCGGGAGATGCCGGAGGGTTCGTACACGGCCTCGCTCTTCGAGCGCGGAACCGGGCGGCTCGCGCAGAAAGTGGGGGAGGAGGCCGTCGAGGTCGTCATCGCCGCTCTCACCGACGACCGTATCGCCGAGGAAAGCGCCGACCTCGTATACCATCTCCTCGTGCTTCTCGAAGAGAGAGGAGTCGGCGTCGAAGATGTCGCGAAGGTTCTCAGTGACCGCCACGGATAAAACGAACCTCACGCCGTCGCTTTCGGAGGCTCGCTCCCTCGCCCGAAACCACGATGTTGTGCCTTTGTATGCGGAGTTCATCGGCGACCTCGAAACTCCGATCTCCGCCGTCCTCAAGTTTCCGAATGAAGACAACGTATTCCTCCTCGAAAGCGCGGAGGCCGCCGAGAGGTTCGGGCGATACTCGTTCCTCGGCTTCGACCCGAAGCGGACGCTCTCGTACCGGGACGGCGTGTACACCGTCGTGGACGCGGACGGGGTGAGAGAGGTTCCGGCGGACGACCCGTTCCGGGGACTCGCGGAGATCATGGGCAAAAAAACCGTCGCCCCGCTCCCGAACCTCCCCGCCTTCGTCGGCGGCGCGGTCGGATATTTCTCGTACGACGCGGTTCGGTACCTCGAAAACCTCCCCGACGCTCCGCCGGACGAACTCGATGTCCCCGAAGCGTACTTCGTCGTCACGGACACGCTCGTCGTTTTCGACCATCTCCGCCACAAGGTTCTCGTGGTCTCGCTCGTAGACGCATCGAATTTACGCGACGTCGAGGGTGAGGGGTTTTCCGCCGCGTACCGCCGCGCCGCGGACGACATCCGGCGCGTTTCCGAGAGGCTCGCTGCGCCGCTTCCGGGTCGGCTCCTTCCGGGCGGTGAGGATGGCTCCCCCGATGTATCCTCGAACCTCACGCAAGAGAAATACGAAGAGTCGGTGGAGCGGGCGAAGGAGTATATACGGGCGGGGGATGCGTTTCAGATCGTGCCTTCGCAGCGTTTTTCGGCGGAGGTTGGCGACCTCGATCCGCTCCTTCTTTATCGCGGGCTTCGGACGGTGAATCCATCACCGTACATGACGTATCTCAAGCTCGGGGGGTTCTCGCTCGTCGGGGCTTCGCCGGAGCCGCTCGTGCGCGTCGAAGGAAGGCGCGTCATGACCCGTCCGGTCGCCGGGACCCGGCATCGGGGGGCTTCGCCGGAGGAGGACGCTTTTCTCGCGGAGGAGCTTTTGGCGGATGAAAAGGAGCGGGCCGAGCATGTGATGCTCGTGGATCTCGGCCGTAACGATCTCGGTCGGGTGAGCGAGGTCGGCTCGGTGGAGCTCGCGAACTTCATGGAGGTCGAGCGATACTCGCATGTGATGCACATCGTCTCGACGGTCGAAGGGGATCTCCGAGGCGACCTCACCGCCCTCGATGCCCTCGCCGCCGCGTTCCCCGCCGGGACGGTATCAGGCGCTCCGAAGGTTCGGGCGATGGAGATCATCGACGAGCTCGAACCTTCTCGTCGCGGGCCATACGCCGGGGCGATGGGATATTACGGCGTGGACGGTCGCCTCGACACGTGCATCACGCTCCGCACCGCACTCATGAAGGAAGGGGTCGTCCATTTCCAGGCCGGGGGCGGTGTCGTCGCCGATTCCATTCCCAAGCTCGAGTACGAGGAGAGCCGGAACAAGGCGCGGGCGATGGAGCGGGCTTTGGAGGTTTCTCGGAGCCGAAGTATGTGGCTTTAGGAAATTTCGGGTGTCGGGTTCTCTGGTAAAGTGGCTTTATGAGGCCGTCGAAGGTGCATATTGGCGAGGTGATCCGCAACGCCGTCGCGTTCGACTTCAAGAATTCGGGTGGGGAGATAATGAACGCCGATTCTTTGCCGGGGACGGTCGAGCGGTTCTTCAGATTGCTTCACGGGCGCGGGATAGATTATTTGCTCGTCGGTGGAATTGCGATGCTCGGGTATGTCGAGGGTCGGAACACGGAGGACATAGACGTGATCCTCGCCGCTTCCGATCTCGAGAATTTGCCGGAGGTGTCCGTCGAAGAGCGGGACACGAACTTTGCGAGGGGGGCATTCGAGGGACTTCGGGTGGATATGCTCCTCACCGCGAATCCGCTTTTCGCGGAGGTTCGGCGAAACCATGCCACGAATGTTCGGTTCGTCGAGCGCGAGGTTCCGTGCGCCACGGTGGAGGGGCTTTTGCTTCTCAAACTTTACGCGCTTCCCTCGCTTTACAGGAGTGGCGACTTCGCGAGGGTCGGGATTTACGAGAATGATGTCGCGGTTTTGATGGAGGCTTACGAACCCGAGATGGCTCCGATCCTCGACGGACTCTCCGGCCACGTGAGTGCGGCGGATCTCATCTCCATCCGCGACATCGTCTCCGACGTTCGTCGCCGCATCGAACGCTTTCGCAATGGCGGCGGGGATTCATAACCCAGATCGCTCGTGGAGCATCCACCATGAACACCGGGAGAGGGGCATCCTTGACATACCCTCTCCCGGCACCCTCGCCTTCCTCGACTCCCGGTCTTTATCCCGCTTCCGGCGTGTATTCGGGGCCGACGATAACTTTGATCGCTTTCGGGAGAATGGTGAACTCGGCGGGCTCGTCGCCGATGACCTCCCCGTCCACGGTGAATTCGATGGTGCCGGGATCGGACTCGACCCGTATTTCCTTTGCTCGGGCGAAGAAGACGCCTTCTTTGTCGAGGTAGTCCGCTCCGCCGAGGGCGGTCGGGGCGAAGCCGAGGGCTTCCGCCGGGCCGAGGTCTTCGATGACGACGAGGTCGAGGAGGCCGTCCTCGGGGTTCGCTCGGGGCGAGGCGAGCCATCCCCCTCCGGCGTATCGGCAGTTTCCGACGGCGAGGTTGAATGCCCGGAGCACCTTCTCCTCGCCGTCGAGGAAGAGGCGGACTTCCGGCGGGTCGTAGTCGCGGACGGATTCGAGGGAGGAGAAGAGGTACGCGAGCTTGCCCCATCTCTTCTTCGTCTCCGGGTCGGCGGACTCGGAGACTTCGGCGCCGAGGCCGCCGGTGGCGACGTTTATGAAGTATTTTTCGCCGATGCCCGTCGAGCACACGCGGGCCGCGTCGAGGTGGCGAACCCGGTTTTCCCGGAGGACTTTCTCGGCTTCGTCGGGGTCTTCGGGGATGGCGAGGGTCGCGGCGAGGTCGTTTCCGGTTCCGGCGGGGAGGAGGCCGAGGGTTACGTTTTCGGGGAAGCCGGCTTGCCCGAGTCCGTTTATGACCTCGTTAATGGTTCCGTCGCCGCCCGCGACTATGAGGAGGCCGTCGTTCCATTCCTTCGCGGCTTCGGAGGCGTCGCCGGACTTCTCGGTCTCGATCCACTCGACCTCGAAGCCTTCGAGTTCGGCTCGGATCTCCTCGGGATCGTATCCGCCTCCGCCGGAGGCCGGATTGCATATGACGCGGGCTTTCAGCTTGGCTTCTTCGATGGTCATTTGGATGCGCCTCTCTACTCCCCGAACGGGGGAACCGCTTTCGGTCGCCGCTTTCTCGTCTGTGCGGAGGTTACCCGGTATCGGCCTGTTTCAGACGATCAAGGGCGGCCTCTTCTTCTGCGAGTTCCATCTCGAAGACGACTTCGTCGCGGACGAATTCGAGGAGGTGGGTGAGCTTCGGTCGGTTGTTTGACTCGGCCCATTTCATCGAGAAGGCCAGCCAGGCGAGTGTTTCGTGGTCGCTGTTGCGTGCGGTCGTGCGTTGCAAAGCGGCTCCTTAATCCCTCGTGAAGATGATGTACGCGGCGTGGATCACACCGGGCACATAGCCGAGGAGCGTGAGGAGGATGTTCACGAAGAATTGCAGCCCGAACCCGACTTGGAGGAAAACGCCGAGCGGCGGAATGAGTATGGAGAGTATGAGCCGTATGATGTCCATGAAATGAACTTCCTTTCGTGTAAGGCGGTTTTCGTTGAAAACCGCGCCGCCAGCTTTTAATCGCCAGCTTGAAGAATCGGGGGCGGATTCCTCGTCCCCGGTGAATTGCCGCTGTCTATTTAAGGCGGCCTTTGACGTCGCCCTTCTTGTCTTTGAAGCCGCCTTTGTTTTGGTCTTTCTGGCCCTCGCGCTTTTTGGTGTCGTCGTTCTTGGCGTCGCCGATGGTCTCCTTGACCTTGCCTTTTGCCTTGTCGATCATTCCCTCGTTCTTGTCCTTTTTGCCGCTGTCCGCCATGTGGCTCCTTTCGTGGTGGTTCGATGGATGGATGCGCCGGTCAATGTTTTCCGAACCTCACCTCCTCTCCGCGACGAAGCCGCGGCGGCGTCCGGTCTTGGCGCCCCACGCGCCGCCGAGGATGCTTCCGAGGAGGGTGAAGATGAGGGCGAGGATGCCGCCGATGGAGAGCATCGCTCCCAGACCCTCGCCTTGCGGGATGCTCGGGAGCGCGGCTCCGCCGAGGTTGTCTATGAGGCTCACGCCCGCCACCGCCGCGACGATCGCCGTGAGGATGAGGAGGGCGAGGCCGAGCACCGGGACGAGGAGTCCGTGGAGGACGCCGGAGCGGCTTGCCATCCGGCCCGATGCGTAGCCGCCGATGATGTACGCGATGAAGAGGGTTATGAGGAGGCCGATGACGGCTGACGCGCCGCCTTCCGCCGCGCCTCCGATGGTTCCGAGGATCGCGCCCACGACGCCGCTGAGGATTCCGGTCAGGATCACACCCGCCCCGAGCGCCGTCAATAGCCCGATGACGACGCTCGCCCAACTGATCCCCTGCTTGGACTCGCGTCCTTCGCCCCGGCGGGCATCCCTGAGTTTATCCTTTTCGGCTTGGCTCCTGTCCCTCTCGAGCCTCTCGAGCTTGTCGCTGTCAGACGACCTGTCCCTCTCCGATTCTCTTCTGCTCGCTTCTCTGTCCGTCATCGTTTGCTCCTTTGCGATCTTTTCGGTCACGGGTTTTTTAGCGGCCCGAGGGCGCGGGAAGCCCCGCCGCCCAGATCGCGGACGCCTTCGATCTTCTTCGCGGCGAGGCCGGCGATCTTCGATACAACGCGGTCTTCTACGCGTATGTCCGCGCCCCCTTGATTTCGTCGCTGCTTGGTTTCCTGGCAGCTCACGCTGTGTACTCCCGTTTCCGTCGCTCGCCGCTCGCTATCGTCGTTCGCTATCGCCGTTCGCGCTCGTCTTTGTTTTTGTTGCGCCGATTCCTGAACTTGCGCCAGATGAACGGCGCGGCGGCTATAAGCACCTTCCTGAGGATGGAACCCATGCTTCGCTCCTTTCGCGAATTCGCCTTTTCATCTTTGCTTCTTACCGATATTGGACATGGCTTGCCCGGAGAAGGTTGCACTTGATTCGCGTCCCGGAAATAATTTGCCGTTGCGAGGTGGATATACTGCTTGCGATGGAAATAAGCAGCAACGATAACGG
>JACCWD010000004.1 GCA_013697825.1 Rubrobacter sp. | reverse complement strand
CCATCTCATCGTCCATCCGGTGGAGCCAGAGAAGTCCGCCGTCCGATGTGATGCGCCCACCGTCGAAGGCGGCTTCGAGCGAGAGAGCGGCTTCGGTCTCGAAACGCATCGGTTGTGTGGCACAATCGCTCATGGGAGCTTTCCTCCTTTGGCCAGTCGTTGAACAACTAGATAGATGCACGAGATAAATGGACACTCGCCATTCGACATCCCTGATAGCCTGGGGCAGATGAACGAGGGAGTGTTCAATCATCCTGTGCGCCTATCTAGACCGTATACAGGAGAAGGCTCCCTCTCTTCAACTATCTTCGTGAATTATTCGGGTTAACGAAACTTAACCGAAACTTCGTTGCCCAGGATTTGAGCCTTTGGTAACGTGATCCTCGGTTTGGGGCGAGGTGGAAAACAGGGAAGGGAAAGGGTTGCGAGGCTCGGTGATTCCGGGCCTCGCTTTTTTGCAGCCGAAAAGCCGGTAAAGGGTTTCGGAATCCGGTGGCCTCGAAACCCGCCGACCTCCGGTGGCGGATCGGTTGCCGGATAACGTTTCGCACCTTCGTCCGCCATGACCTCCGCCACGCAGTATGCCGGACGACTTCTTCGAACGGTGGTTCGTGGTCGGTCGAAGCTCGGCGGGTGTGCGCTCTCTGCGGCGCGCACGTTTGGTTGCGCGAGGCGGCACGGGGGATTACCATGAGTTTCGTCGGTCGAGCAACCGACCGCGACACGGGGATAGGAGAAAACCATAAAGCAAAGACACACTTTGACGGACGGCGAACCTCGCCCTCCACCAGAAATATTTTGGTGAAAAAATCTTTCAATTAACATGTTTACGAGAGAGGAGAAACAATGGCGGACAACAGGGTAGTGGTTTACAAGGGGCCGGGAGAGGTTGCGGTCGAGGACATCGAGTATCCGAAGCTAGAGGTACCGCAGGAAGTCGCGGACGCGATGGGGATGACGGTCGCGGCGCCTCACGCGGTCGTTTTGAAGATAGTCTCGACGAACATTTGCGGCTCGGACCAGCACATGGTGCGTGGGCGGACGACGGCTCCGGTCGGGCAGACTTTGGGCCATGAGATAACGGGTGAGATCGTCGAGAAGGGCAACGACGTTCAATTCTTGAACGAGGGCGACATTTGCTCGGTTCCGTTCAACATCGCGTGCGGCCGCTGCCGCAATTGCCGCGAGCGGCTGACGGGCGTATGTTTGAACGTGAACCCGGCGAGGGCCGGAAGCGCGTACGGGTACGTGGACATGGGTGGATGGGTCGGCGGGCAGGCCGAGTACGTCCTCGTGCCGTTCGCTGACTTCAACCTCCTCAAGTTCCCCGACCGCGACCAGGCGCTCGAGAAGATAAAAGACCTCACTATGCTCTCGGACATCTTCCCGACGGGATACCACGGCGCGTACACCGCCGGGGTCACGACGGGTTCCACCGTCTATGTGGCGGGGGCGGGCCCGGTCGGGCTCGCGGCGGCGCATTCGGCGCAGCTACTCGGTGCGGCGGTCGTCATCGTCGGCGACCTCAACGAGCAGCGGCTCGAACAGGCCCGCTCCTT
Organism: Rubrobacter sp.; assembly: GCA_013697825.1. Taxonomy (GTDB): domain Bacteria; phylum Actinomycetota; class Rubrobacteria; order Rubrobacterales; family Rubrobacteraceae; genus JACCWD01. The sequence continues at coordinate 4,599 of JACCWD010000004.1, read as the reverse complement.
CGGCTGCGAGGCCATAAACGTCGGCGACGGCGAGCCGATCGAGGAGAAGATCGCCGACATACTCGGCATTCCGGAGGTCGACTGCGCCGTGGACGCGGTCGGCTTCGAGGCCTCGGCGAAGGAGGGCGAGGAGGCTCCGGCGGTCGTCCTAAACCAGATCCAGACGATAACGCGGGCCGGCGGGCGGCTCGGAATTCCGGGGCTTTACGTCACGGGCGACCCCGGCGCGGCCGACCCGGACGCGCAGCAAGGGACGCTCAAGATCAGCTTCGGACTCGGCTGGGCGAAGAGCCACTTCTTCTACACGGGACAGTGCCCGGTTCTCAAATACAACCGCGGCCTCATGATGAGCATCCTCCACGACAAAGCCCAAATAGCGAAGGCCGTCAACGCAACGGTCATTAGCCTCGACGAAGCACCGCAAGGCTACAAGGACTTCGACAAGGGCGCGGCCCAGAAGTACATCATTGACCCGCACGGCATGGTCCCGAATTAGGGAAAACCGAAAAGCCTCGACGTAGTCCGGGAACTCGAAGGGTCGGAGTTTTCTCCGGCCCTTTTCCATGCCAAAGCCTGGAAAACCGGGAGTCGGGAAAGGCATGTGGCGAAAACCGTATTCGCTGCCGCGCCGTTCGAGTCCGGCGCGAGCCTCTCGGAATGGGAGGCGAAGGCGTCCGAGAGTAGAAATCCGAGAACCACCCGGCTCCCGAAGCGGAGCGGCGATTTCGTGTTCCCTGCGGGCGCGGGATTGTGTATCCTTCGCGCATGGTTCTTCGGGGCGAAACGGTCGCGGCGCCGCGGGGCGCGATGCTCGGCGTGCTTTTCTTGTTCGCGTTCTTCGCTTTCGCGGATGCGGCGAGCGGCGCTTCCGGCGGCGAGGTCGTCCGCATGACCGGCGGGGGCTTCGGGCCGGAGCGGGTGGAGATCCAAGCCGGAGAGGCCGTCGTGTTCGAGAACGGGGATGCCAAAGGCCACTGGCCGGCCTCCGACGCGCACCCGATGCACGACGAATACCCGGACTTCGACCCGAAAGAGCCAGTCGAACCCGGAGAGGAATGGAGCTTCACATTCGAGGAGCCGGGCGAATGGAGCTTCCACGACCACATGAACCCGATGTTCACGGGCGAGATCGTCGTCCGGGAGGAGAGCGGCTTCTTCGCGCCCATCGGGAATTTCTTCGCGGCGATATCCTCCCTTTTCTCCGGGGAGGAACATGTCTCCCACGGCCACGGGGGCGAGCATGGCGAGGGGTCCGCAGGCGAAAAGTATGCCGAGATCGTCCGGGACGAGGATCCGCGCGCGGCGCTCGCCCGGCTCGGCGCGGATATGGAGGAGGACGACGAGGTTCTCCGAGGGTGCCATCCGGTGGCGCATGAGATCGGGCACACCGCGTACGAGAAGTACGGGGACTTCGGGGAGGCGATGAAATTCCAGGACGAGGTATGCAACTCAGGCTACGTGCACGGTGTGATCGAGGAGCGCTTCGCGCAAAGCGACGATGTCCTCACCGACATGAAGACGATGTGCGCGGACTACGGCGAAGCGGGCGGATACCTCGAATGGCAGTGTTACCACGGCATCGGACACGGCGTGATGTACTTCACCTCGAACGACCTTCCCCGCGCCCTCGGAATGTGCGACGCCTTCGAGGGCGCCGCCGGGAGGTCGAGTTGCTACAACGGAACCTTCATGGAGAACTTCGGAGCCGACGGGAACCTCCACATACCTCCGAGTACGTGGACGACGAAAACCCGCTCTCCCCGTGCGCCGAGCGCGAGAACCGCCACAAGGTGGATTGCTATTTATACGCCCCGGTTTATTACCTCGGCGGTGGCGAGGGCGACTATGAAGGCGCGTTGGAACTTTGCGAAGGCGCCGAGGAGGCGTTCCGTTTCGCCTGCGTGCAAGGCGTCGGCTCGCAAGCCATGAAAGAAAACATCGGCGACCCGAAGTTCGTCGAATCGGTGTGCGAGGACGGCGGCCCGGCGAAAACCGTCCCATGCCTGCAAGGAATGGCGAGCATGCACATAAACCACCACGGAAGACTCGCCCCGACGAATGAGATGTGCGGGCGGCTCGCTCCGGGCAACGAAGAAGTTTGCCGGGGCGTGATCCGCGCGATGTCCCCCATGTTCGAGGCGTGAGGGCAAGTATACTTTTCGTGAAGCCAAATTCTCGGAGGCGGGCATGCGGAAAACGAAGCGACCATCCACTCCCCCGGCGGAGCAAAAAATCGTCCTTCATGGAATAAGTTGGGAGACATACGAGAGCCTCCTCGCCGACCACGAAGACAAAAGCGCGCCGCGCTTCACATACGACGGAGGGGCGATGGAGATCATGAGTCCGAGTCCCGAACATGAGATGACGAATCGCCGCATCGCTTCGCTCATACTCGCGATCATGGAGGAAACGGGGGTCGAAGCCGAGGACTTCGGCTCCACGACCTTCCGGCGCGAAGACCTCGAACGCGGCTTCGAGCCGGACACATGCCTCTATTTGGAAGAGAACGCCGAGCGAGTGCGCGGCAAAAAGAGGCTCGACCTCTCAATCGACCCTCCCCCCGACCTCGTACTCGAAATAGACATCACGAGCCCTTCCATGAACAAATTCCCGATATACGCCCGCCTCGGAGTCCCCGAAGTGTGGCGATACGACGGACGGAGACTGGAAATATCCCGCCTCGAAGGCGAGGAATACAAAGAGGTTCCCGAAAGCGCGACCCTCCCCGGCTTCACAAGCGATATCCTCTCGAAGCTCGTCGAGGAAGGGGGGGCCATGAAGCGTTTCGAGTGGATAAAGAAAGTCCGCGAAGCGACACGTAAGGAAGCCCGTTAACCGATCTCCGTCTCGCGCCGAACTTCGTATCCCATCCGTTCGAGGTCGGCGAGGAGCCATAATTCCGCCGACTCCGCGTCGCCACCGACGTACTTGAGCGGGACGTTCATGGTTTGCTCGCCGTCGCTCCCGCCGAAAACGACGCCGATGTATTCCTCATAACGCCTCACCGTCGCCACCGGATATTTCTCGACGGCGGGGAGTCCCATAAGGCGCATGATCCGCATACTATCACGCCGCTGATAAACTCTCGCCAAACGGTCGAATACGGAGATTCCAATGCTCGAAAAATCGAAGGCGAAACGCCCCGGAAACAAAACGAAGACGAGGGTGCGCGTAGTCGAAGACGGGAAGCAAAGAGTCCGCCCCGACACCCTCGCCACCGAAGAGCCGATGGAGATACGGCTTGTAGCGGGCGACCATAAACAAACCGTCGCGGTGACGATGCGGACACCGGGCAACGATTTCGAGCTTGCGGCGGGGTTTTTGTACGGCGAAGGCATCGTTTCCGACCGGGACGACATACAAAAGATCAGCTACTGCACCGACCCCGAAGTGGACGCCGAGCAACTCTACAACATAGTCAACGTCGAACTGCGCGAAGGCAAGGACTACGACATCCGATCCCTCGAACGCCATTTCTACACGACGAGCGCGTGCGGAGTATGCGGCAAGGCGAGCCTCGAGCAACTCGAGCTGAAAGGCTGTCCGGTAATCCCCCCCGGCCCGGAAGTCTCGCCGGACATCATATACTCGCTGCCGGACAAGCTGCGCGAGGCGCAATCCCTCTTCGAGAGTACGGGCGGCCTCCACGCTGCCGCGCTCTTCGACAAAGACGGCGACCTCATCGAGCTTCGGGAGGATGTCGGGCGGCACAATGCGACGGACAAACTAATAGGGTGGGCGTTGCTCGAAGGGAAACTTCCTCTCTCGGACCGCATCGTCATGGTGAGCGGGAGATCCAGCTTCGAGATCCTCCAGAAATGCCTCCAGGCCGGAGTCCCGATCGTATGCGCCATCTCCGCCCCGTCGAGCCTCGCGGTGGACGTGGCGAAGGAGTTCGGCATGACGCTCGTGGGGTTTTTGCGCGGGGAGCGATTCAACCTTTATTCGGGCAAAGAAAGAATAAGCTCATAGAAAAGGCCGGGCGCCAAACACGCCCGGCAGGCTGAAAGCTGACAGCTGAAAGCTGATCGCTATCCCGTAAACAGAGCCACGACGCCCGTCGAGGTTTCGTAGACTCCCCATGCGAGGGGGAGCGTCACGTATCCCCAAAACAGGATGACGAGGAATTTGCTCGAAGAGGACGGCTCTTCGTCGTGCGTTTGCCCGTTCGTTTGGCTTTGCGCTTGCTCGCTCATCGGACTCCCCTTTCTAGGCTTCCGCCGGCTTGCTCGTCGCGGAGCTTGCGGAGGAGGCGCTTTCCTTCTCCTCGGAGTCCTCGCCCATATGGAACTTCGGATCGACGGGCTTCACGAGGAAGTTGGCGATGAAGCCGATCACGAGAAGGCCCGCCATTATGAACATCGTGACGTTGTACGCGTTGGCCGGGGCCACGCCCGCGTTTAGCTGGAACTCCCGGATATAGTTGACGAGAACCGGCCCGAGAACCCCCGCCGCCGCCCACGCCGTGAGAAGCCGGCCGTGTATCGCGCCGACGTACCTCGTCCCGAAGATGTCCGCGAGATATGCCGGAATCGTGGCGAACCCGCCGCCGTACATGCTCAAAATGATCCCGAACGCGAGGACGAAGAAGAACACGCT
>JACCWD010000209.1 GCA_013697825.1 Rubrobacter sp. | reverse complement strand
ACTCCGACCAGGGGGTGCAGTACGCCAGCGGCGAATATGCGGCCCGGCTGGAAGAGGCGGGAGCGCGGATCTCCATGGCGGGCAAGGCCAACCCCTACGAGAACGCCAAAGCGGAGAGTTTCTTTCGGAACCTCAAGGTGGAGGAGGTCTATCTCAAGGACTACCGCGACTTCGAGGAGGCCGGGGAGAACATAGGCGAGTTCATAGAGGAGGTTTACAACAAGAAGCGGCTGCATTCGAGTCTCGGGTGTCTGCCTCCGGTGGAATTCGAGGCGAAATACGCATCGAGGGCCGGAAGTTGACTTTCAGTGCTGTCCGGGGCTATGGGTTCACTCCAAAGGCTCGCTTCCTCCTCGAAGCTGAAAATCGGGAGAGCCTCGATGCCATCGAACTCCACGGTGAGGGCTTCGATGTATCCGAGCCGCCTCCGCGAGACGATCCAATACGGACTCCTCGCCGCGTCATACCTCGCTGCGCCGTTTCCATCTTGCATCCTCGCCTCCTCATCCTTCCGAGGTGGGGCGAACGCGCCGCCACCTCTTCATCGTGTCCATTGCTTCGTTCGCCGCTCTTCCGGTTTCCCCCTTCGAGCGAAAATGATAGTGGACGGGAGGGCCGCATAAAAGCGTTTCGCGCCTCCTCATGAGGAGTTTGGCCCGAAGGATGTAACGGGTCGCTTCGTAGGATCGGGGAATCACGGATGTGATGCTCCGCGCCACGGAAGCCGCGTTCGAGTTTGGCGGAGGTTTCTCGGGCGTGAAGGCGAGGATACTCATGGAGAGGCGATCGATATACCCTCGACCTTACGAACTCACTATCTCGCGAAGCGGCTATCCGAGGGCGGAGAGGAGACTTTGGCACGCCTCTTCGCAGCGGCGGCACGCTTCGGCGCATATCCGGCAGTGATCCATGTGCGGGGCGTGCCTCTCGCACTCTTCGGCGCATATTCGGCACGCTTCGGCGCATGCCCGGAGGGCGTTCGGGGCCATGCCGGGGTCTCCGGCGAGTTCGCGGGATATGATGCGTCCCGTCGCGGCGCAAAGGTCGGCGCACGCGAGGTCGAGGCGTATGCACGCGACGAGTTCGTTCTGGTTCTTCTCCCCGACGCACGCGTCGGCGCACGCCACGCAGCTTTGCTCGCAATCGAAGCACGCCTCGACGCACTTCGCCACGAGGTCGGCGTCGACCGGGATCGCGCCGGGGGAGTTCTCGAGCATTTCACGGACGTTGTCCACGTGGATTCCTTTCCTCGCAAAGAACCCCGGCGAAGGAAAGCCCTCGCCGGGGTCGGACACGTTCTTTACGGCGAGACGGCCCTCAAATCTCGATCGTGAACCGCATGTTCCCCTTCCCGAACGACCGCGAGGAATGGCCGCCGCCGCTGTTGCGGAGGAGTAGATAGAGGATGACGCCGCCTCCGACGAGGGCGAGTCCCGCCCCCGATGTGAGGAAGGCGACCGCTCCGCTTTGTGCGCTGGCGGCGGAGGGTCGGCTTTGGACCTCCTCGGGGGTCGCCTTCCCTTCGAGGATGTCCTTGAGGTTGTGAAGGTCTTGCTCGAGCATGGCCTTCGGGTTCGCCACGGCCTTCGAGGCGGCCTCGCCGACCTTGCCCCCCGGCGGGTTCGAATAGTTCATCTGAACCTCGACGCGGGTGCGGCTCGGGGTTACCTGCTCGAAGCGAACTTCGCCCGAGGTTCCGACATCGCCATTGGTGGAGTTCCACCCGATGGCCTCGTTCTCTTTCTTCTCGGTCGTCTCGGCGTCGAACTCGACCTTCGAGCCGAGGGGGCCACGTATCTTCCAGTGGGTCGTGTCCGGCCCGGTCGCGCGAACCTCGTCCACGTTCGACATGAACCGGGGGAGGTTCTCCAAAGTCTCCCAGTAGCCGTACACCTCCTCGACCGAGGCCGCTATCTCGACATTTCCTTCGACTCTCTGCGCCATTCTCATTCCTTTCGTTCGCTTTACTTCGACTGCTTTCCCTCTCAGCGGAGCGAGAGGGTTCGCCTCTCGTCGTCCACCGAGACCATCTCGACGGGGAGGAGTATCGGCTTCCGTCCGAAAAGCCCCGTCTTCACGTGTATGTACTCCACCTCGTCGCGGTCGTTGACGAAGACCTTCTTCGCCCGGCCGACGGTGGCGCCGACGGCGTCGAGGACTTCGTATCCCTCGCACGAGTCGGGGGCTTCGACCTTCGCCCGCACGTATTCCTCGCCTTCGAGCTTCACGTTGCTCATGGACTCACCTCCGTTCGCTGAAATCTCCGACACCACCTTGTTACCGTGGAGCGGGGACATCGCAAACAGGATTCGCCGCGATTTCCCGCCCGAAGGAAGATAATGGGCCGAAAGTTGCAGGAAACCCGGCCCGCCGCGTGTAATAGTATTCACGCATTGCGCTTCGGGCGCGAGCGGGCGGCCTTTTTCATCCTCCTTTCCCAGGCCGCGCGGGAACTCTTTTCCGCCACCCATCCCCACAACGCTCGCGCCTTTCTTTTAACCGCCCCCGCGGCGGCAAGGTGTAGCGAATGACCCTGTGCGGTAAAAAGAACACATGCCCGAAACAAGCACCATGCCGCACGAAAACGCCAGGCAAAACGCCGCCGACGCGCTCGACGGCAACTTCGACGATATCTTCGAGATATACGAGCGGAGGCTCGTGGACGAGCAAAACCTCCTCGCCGCGGGCGGCGAACATGCCCGCGGGCCGCTGCGCGAGCATGCCCGCTCCCTCGTAATGCGGGCCGCCGGGGCGCTCCGCGGGGCTTCCTCGGGCGGGATGTCGGCCCTCGAAGAGGAGATACGCCAAAACGCGGAGGCCGCCCATACCCCCCTCATACAGCATCCCGACGAGTCCTTCCGGGCCGGGGTCGCCCTGTGCGCCGCCGCGCTGGCGGTGATCCTCGACGAAGTGGATCTCTCGCAGGAGCCGCCGGAGGCCGTCGTGGGACTCTCGCTCGGCATCCAGAAAAGCATTATGGACCACGTGGCGAGGGTGTCCATGGCCGCCTATGTGGATTATCTCCTCGTCAAAATCGAGGAGATACAAACCGAGGAGCGCACCCGCTTCTCGCGCGACCTCCACGACCACATAGCCCACTCGGTGGCGCTCGTGAAGCAAAACCTCGAGCTCCACTCGGCGATGCGCCCCAAAGACGAGGCGGCCGCCGAGGCGAAGCTCCGGAACGCGCTCGAAGCCTCCGGGCAGGCGCTTCGGATGGCGAGGGACATGGCTTTGGAGCTGCGAAGCTCGAACAATGGCGACTCCCTCCGAACCGCCCTCGACAACCTCATACGGGCAAGCGCCCCGCCGGGAACCGAGGTCGAGGTCGAGGTCTCCGGCGAGGAGGCGCGCGCCCCCTCCCACGTGCGCGACCAGATTTACATGACGATGCGCGAGGGGCTTCGCAACGCCGTCTCGCACTCCGGCGGAGCGAAGATCCGGATGGAAATCTCGATCTCCGAGGCGGAGGTCGTAGCCGCCGTCGAAGACTGGGGCGACGGCTTCGACGCATCGTCCCCCTCCTCGGAGGGCATCGGACTCCGCTCGATGCGCGAGCGGGCCAAGCTCATGCGAGGCACCTTCGACATCGCCTCCACCCCCGGAAATGGCACCCGAACCGAGATCCGGGTTCCGCTCAATAATGGAAAGGGGTCGTGACCATGCAAGCCGCCGAACGAGAACCAGCGACGCGAAAAATCAAAGTCGTCATCGCCGACGACCACACCATGTTCCGGCAAGGTCTTAAAGAGATGCTCACCACCGACGAAGGCATCGAGGTCATCGGCGAGGCCGGAGACGGCGAGGAGGCGCTCTCCCTCGTCGAACGCCTCCGCCCGGACATCCTCCTCCTCGACATCGAAATGCCCGTCCTCGACGCATACGGCGTGATGGATCGCCTCGAAGAAAGCCTCTCCCCGCCGAAGGTCGTCATGGTGACGATGTTCGAGAACGCGAAGCTCGTGCGGGAGTTCTTCGACCGCGGCGCGAGCGGATACCTCTCCAAAAGCGCCTCGCTTAAAGAACTCGTCTCCGCCGTCCACACCGTGTACGAGACCCCGGCGGATCAAATAACGCCCACCGCCTCCCGAGGCTCCCTCGAAAAACCGAGCGAGGACGAAAGCGGCGACCTCTCCGAGCGGGAACTCGAGATACTCCTCCTCGCGGCCCGCGGCCTCTCGAACCGCCAGGCCGCGAACCACCTCCACCTCGCCGACGCGACGATAAAGCGCCACCTCGCGAACATATACCAAAAGCTCGGCGTCGGCTCGCGTGGCGAAGCCGCGAGAAAGGCTCTCTCGGAGGGGTGGATCTCGACGCACGACTTGATGCGTGAATAGGCCTCAGGCTTCAGCAAAAACAAGGCGCCGAGGCTCGTGGATTCCGGCGAAATGGGCCGCCAAACCATTGAGACGGCTCGACCGGACTCGGCATCATTTCAAAATGCCCTCGCGCTTCTCCTCTTCATAAACGCGGTCGGCGACGAACTGGCGGAGGAGGGTTTGATATCCGATGCCTTTTTTACCCGCGAGGGCTTTCAGACGGTTCACGAGGTCGCGCTCCATCCTCACGGAAATCGCCGCCTTCGGCGGACGGGTTATGGTCTTTTCTCTCGGCGACGGCAATTCGCCCTCCGGGACTGGCCCGAAGGTTTCCGGCAATTCCTCCGATATGTCGTGCTCGTCCCACCATTTTTGCTCCTCTTTCTCCGAGGCGAACGACGGAACCTCGTCCCAGCTTTTTATCTCGATTCGTTCCTTCGCCATATCCGTCATCTCCTTCCTCGACGATATCGTCTCTTTTGCGTCTCGCTCGCGTCCCTCGCCGTGATCGGGCGGACTTTCTCCCCGCGTTTCGTGTATACGACGAGGAGGATGCGCCCTCTTTCGGTGGCTCCGATAAAAGCGAGCCGCCTCTCCCCCGGCACGTTGCGAGCGGAAGCCCGGCTCCGGCGTGGATCCAAAAGCGCCTCCTCGACCTCATACGAGCTCCAACCCGCGCGCGAAGATATGCTCCTCATTCCCCTCGTCCCACTCGAACCATCCGCCTTCCACATTATGAGTCTATCAAATGTATATACGGCGGATCACGAAAGAACTTTCCGTTTCTTCGAGCGGACGGGTAAAATACGGGACATGGAGAGAGCGAATAAGAGCTTGCGCCAATAGGCTGGTTACTTTTCGTACTTGGCGGCTCTGTGAACGATTAAACTGCCCCTTGTTTAGCGGTTGGCACATATGCTACTCGCCTATTGGCGCAGCCTCATAGTCAACGACATAACCGAACTCGTGCGGACGAGAACCGCCACCGAAGCCGATCTCGAACACACAAAAGAGGACTTCGGCGAATACAAACGAGAGTCGGAGGCCGAGGCGTCGCGCTCGAAGAACCAAAACGAGCGCCTCGTCGAATCGAATCGCCAACTCGAAGAAGCGAACCGCGAACTCACGCACCTCAACGAAGAGCTTCAAATGACGAACGAGGAGTCGCTCCTCTCGACCGAAGAGTCGCAAGCCGCCAGCGAGGAAGTCGAGACGTTGAACGAGGAGCTTCAGGCGACGAACGAGGAACTCGAGACGTTGAACGAGGAGCTTCAGGCGACCATCGAGGAATTGAACACGACGAACGACGACCTCCACGCGAGGGGTATGGAGCTTCGCGAATACAGCCAGGCCGCCGAGGAGGAGAAATCGCGGCTGTACGCCATCCTCGACGGCCTCCCGTACGCCGTCACCGTCGTGGACGAAAACGGCGAAAACACCTTCACGAACACCCGGTACAAAGAGACCTTCGGGGAAAACGGCTTCCTCCCCTTCGAGCCGTCCGGGAAGCCCATTCCCGACGAGGCACACCCGAAAAAGCGGGCCGCGAGGGGCGAAACCTTCCGCGTGGAAGTCATCGCCCCAACCATAGACGGGGAGAAGCTCCACTTCGAGATCCACGCAAGCCCGCTCGGCGAGGGCCAGCCCGCCGGAGGAATGCTTTCGATGAGGTCGCTTCGCTCCGGTTCTTAGCTGGACTTTAGCCATTTTCAGAGGGAAAGGGTAGGGTACGCTTGCCACCGTACTCCGCTAAAAGAGGTGAACTATATGCGTACCCTACCGAACGAGATGATACGGGTTATGAGACCCTTCGCGCCA
>JACCWD010000198.1 GCA_013697825.1 Rubrobacter sp. | reverse complement strand
CTCGCACTTCGTGAAGGCGAGCGCGCTCCGGTGGGTGTCGATGGCGCTTTTGGCGGAGGTTCCGTGGGCGTCGAGGGTGTGGGCGCTGCCGTTCCTCTCGGCCCTGGCCCCCTCCGAGCGTTACTGCGGGGAGCGCGGAGTGCGCCACAAGAAGATCACCGACTGGGCGTGGCAGATGCTCGCCCAAACAAGGCGCTGGCAGCCACGCCGCGAGATAGTCGCCGTCGCAGACGGCTCATACGCTTCCCTGAGGCTCCTCGACCGCTGCCGGAACCTCGCCAACCCCATCACCTTCATCACCCGCCTGCGCCTCGACGCCGCCCTGTATGAGCCGGCCCCGCCCCGCGGGCCGAGGCAGAACGGCGGGCCCCGCCTCAAGGGTTCCCGCCTCCCCAACCTCTCGGCGGTCCTCGAAGACCCCCGGACGCAGTGGACGGCCGCGGCGGTGGACGGATGGTACGGAGGCGCAAGTCGCACAGTCCAGATCGTCTCGCGAACAGTCGTCTGGTACTCCACGGGATTGCCCGCCGTGCCGTTGCGTTGGGTTTTGATCCGCGACCCGCGCGGGGAGTTCGAGAGCCAGGCCCTGCTATGCACCGACCTCTCGGCCGATCCTGTCCGGATCATCTCTTATTTCGCGAGGCGCTGGCGGATGGAGTCTACTTTTCAAGAAGTTCGCCAGCGCCTGGGGTTCGAGACCCAAAGGCACTGGTCGGAGACGGCGATCCGCAGGACGGCCCCGGCGCTTCTGGCCCTCTTCAGCCTGGTCACGCTCTTCGCCGACCAATATGGGGCGCGGATGCCCCGGAGCGTGCGGAGGGCGGCGTGGTACGAAAAGGAGAATCCGACCTTCTCCGACGCCCTGGCCGTGGTCAGGAAAGAATTGTGGCGGCAGCAAAAGGAGGCTTTTCGCGGGTCGGTCTCGGAGAGCGACACGGTAAAAGTCCCTCGGGAGTTCGTGGAAAGGCTGACCGAGGCGGTTTGTTATGCAGCGTAAGGGCTAAAGTCCAGCTAATGCAATGGCTGGTTCGGCGCAGCATCATGTTGCTGCGCGTGAGCCTGAGGGCTGTCTTCATCGGGTTCGGTTTGCTGAAGTTCTTCCCCGGCCTCAGCCCGGCGGCGGGCCTCGCCACCCAGACGACGAGCGTCCTCACACTCGGGCTGATCCCCGCCGGCGTGAGCATATTGCTCATCGCGACGCTCGAATGCACCATCGGACTCGGCCTTATAACGGGCAAGTTCATGCGCCTGACGCTTTTGCTTTTGGGTTTCCAGATGCTCGGGGCGATGTCGCCGCTCTTTCTCTTCCCCGGCCAGCTATTCGCCGGGCCTTTTCACGCGCCCACGCTCGAAGCGCAATACGTTATCAAAGACGTGGTGCTCATCGGCGCGGGACTCGTGATCGGGGCCACCCTCCACGGCGGGCGCATCGTCAGCGAACGAGTCCGCCGCGCCGAAAACTACAAAAGCTACGTCCCGCGCCGCTATCCAGAAAATCCCCAATCCCGCGAAAAGATGCGTTCCCGGTAACGCCCGCCGACCAGCCGCCGCCCCCGAACTCCGTCTCCCCGCGTCCTCGCTGCCACCACCACGCCGCCGAGGAGGCGGGGAGACGAAACTCGCCGAAGAGAAACGCCCCCGGAGGGAACCTTTGGGACGGCGCCGCAGATAAACACCTCCCCACCAAAACCTCGTATAATCTGCCGGGCTTTATACGGATGAGAAGATGAATGGATCGTCATTTGAGCGAGATGGAGACTTCGACGCTGTACAGCGAGGTGCATTCTTATCCGCGCGACCTCGCGGATTTCGCGCGTGGCGCATGGCCCGACCCCCGCTCGGCGCCGGAGATTTCGACGCTTCGGCGCGTCTTCTCGGTTTGCTTTCAGGCGAGCCTCATGCGCGAGGAGGAGCGGCCGATAATCTTCCGCATGATCCTCGGCGGCCCGGAATTGTTCCCGCCGAACGAAGGGCCGCCTTCGGGGCTTCACAAACTGGAGTTCGAAAAGACACGCCCCTTCGACGAGAACGAGATACGCCGTCTCTCCCCGGCGGCGGATTTCTACCGGTCCGTCATCGGGGTGAAGGAAGACGCGGACGGAGTTTTATGCATATGGGGCATCGTGTATTCGGGGCCGCGCTGGATCGAGACGACGCAGGGAGGGAGGAGCGAAGCCCCCCCGCTCCCGCCCGCGCTCGCCGTCCACGCCGCCAACCAGGGAGTCCTCGAAGTTTACCGCGGCCCGGAGTTCCTCGCGAAGCTCGACGGCGGAAGGCTCCTCGGGGCGCAAATGGACGTGTTCGCCTCGAAGTGGATGCTCGACGGTTTCAAGGAAGTCGTGGACGAGATCGCCGCCCTCCACATCGTCGCCCGCAGCCGGGCGACGGAGCCGTGGGCGCCCCTCGACCCCGAACTCACCCACTCCATCGGGCAACACGCCCTCCGGCGCATGATCTCCGTCCTCCGAGACTCCCGCCACGGAGCGACCCTCGTCTTCGTGCCACTCGAATCGGTGCGTGAGTTCTCGAAAGAAAACGGATACGTCTCCTTCAAATACCGCTTCGCCGACGCTCGTCCGCGCCACCGCTTCCGGAACCTCCTCGTCGAAATCATGAACCGGCTCGCCGAAGTCCACGGAAGGGGCGATGCGCCGGCGTACACGAGGGACGTCGGGTGGGAGGAATACCGCGAGAGCGAAGACCCGGAGATAGCCGGGCTCGACGAGGCCGTCTTCGAAGTCTCCCACCTCGTAGCGTCCCTCGCCGCCGCTGACGGCGCGGTCGTCATGAGCAAACGCTACGAGCTCCTCGGCTTCGGAGCCGAAATATCCGGATCGCTCCCGGACGTGAAAACCGTCCAAAGAGCGCTCGACCTCGAAGGCGAAAGAACCGCCGAGGAGGACACCGAAAACGTCGGAACCCGCCACCGCTCCGCATACCGCCTCGCCGGAGCATTGCCCGAAGCCGTCGTGGTCGTGGTCAGCCAAGACGGAAGCGTCCGCTTCGTGACCCAGAAAGACGGAGCCGTGACATACTGGGAGCAAGCGTGAGGGTCGCTCCGCTCCGGCTTCAGGTTTCAGGCATCGGGCTTCAGGCTTTTCTCCGATCCGGCGCGTGATCTCGAACGTGCGGCCTTTTCCACGCACCGTCGCAAAACGGCCATCGCCCGCGAAGAATGTGCCACGGCGTAAGCAAGCACGAGCCGCGCCTTCGCAGAAAGCAATGTCCATCCACCGAGTGTTTGCTGATGCCTGAAGCCTGAAACCGCGGTCCGCCGCAAGGCGGGCCGCTCACAACGTGAAATAAAACGTCGCGCCCTTCCCGATCTCTCCCTCCGCCCACACGCGGCCTCCGTGGCGGTCTATGATGCGCGAGACGGCGGCGAGCCCGATGCCCGCGCCCTCAAACTCGGGGTCAGAGTGGAGTCTTTGGAAGGGGCCGAAGAGTTTTCCGGCGTGGGCCATATCGAAGCCGACGCCGTTGTCTCGCACGAAGTACACCGGGCGGCCTTCTTGCTCGACCATCCCGAAGACGACTCTCGCGCGCGGGCTTCGCGCCGTGAACTTCCACGCATTCTCCATGAGGTTCGCGAGAGCGGTCGCCAAAAGGCTTTTGTCGCCCTCCGCTTCGAGGCCGCCCGCGACTATGACCTCCACGCGGCGGTTCGGGTGGCTCCGGCGGAGCGACGCGGCGGCCGAGCGGGCAAGCTCCGAGAGATCCACCGTCTCGGTGTGGATCTCCGCCCGCGTCAGCCGCGAGAGATCGAGAAGCTCCTCGACCATCGCGCTCATCTTCACCGACGAGGCCCGGACGCGCTCCAAATAGCCCCGCCCCTCCTCGTCGAAGTTCGCCGAATAGTCTTCGAGGAGTATCCGGGAGAAACCGTCGAGGCTTCGGAGGGGGGCGCGGAGGTCGTGGGCGATGAGGTGGGCGAATTGCTCGAGTTCGGCGTTCGAGCGCGAAAGCTCGCCGATGCGAAGCTCCGTCTCGCGCTCGGACTTTTTGCGTTTTGTGATGTCGCGGAGCACGATTTGCGCGGCCGGCTCCCCGAGGTACGTGATCGGGGCCGCCGCCGCCTCCATGTCCACGACGCTCCCGTCGAGCCGAACCCATTTCTGCTCCATAAGCTCCACCGATTCGCCCCGCCCGACAGCCCGCATTCTCTTCCTCACCGCCTTTTTATAGTCCTCGTGGACGAAGTCGAGGACGGGATTCCCGATCACATCCCCCTCGTCGAACGCCCCGAGCATCTTCATCCCGGCGTCGTTCATATACACGAAGTTTTCCCCGCTCTGGACGGCGAGGACGTTCGGCGAAAGCCGGAGAAGGCTCCGGTACCGCTCCTCGCTCTCCCGGAGATCCTCCTCCGACTTTTTGCGGGCCGTGATGTCGGAGACGACACCCTGCCAAAAGCGCGGCTTCCCTTCGTCGTCGCGTACGATCCTCGCCTCGTCGCGCACCCACACCACTTTCCCGTTCTTCGCATACACCCGGTACTCGACATCGAACGAGCCGCGCTCCACCGCGTCCCCCTCCGTTTCCATCACCCGCTCGCGGTCGTCGGGGTGGATGATGCCCTCCCAGTACGATGGGTTTTCCTCGCAAATATCCCTCGAATAGCCGAGGATGTCCTCTATCCGCGGGCTGTCGTAAAGCGTCTCGTTCGTCTCCACATCCTCGATGTACACGATCGCCGGAACTTGCTCGACGAGCGTCCGGTACCGCTCCTCGGCCCCGCGAACCTTCTCCTCGGCCTCCTTGCGCCCGCTCACATCGCGGGCGATGACGCACACGACCTTCCGTCCCTCGTACACCACACCGACCACGCTCACCTCGAAGTCCATGAGCGTCCCGTCCTTCCGCCGATATCTCCTCTCCCCGATATCGGTCTCGTCCACTTCGAGGAGCGACCTCAAATTCTCGTCCACCTCCTCCCTCTCGTGCGCGACGAGGTCATAAATCTGCTTCCCAACGATCTCCGAAGCATCCTCGTACCCGAGGAGGCGGCAAAGAGCCGAGTTCGCCTCCAAAATACTCATCGTCTCAGCGTCGAAGAGGAAGATGCCGTCGGCTATGCGCTCGACCACGCTCTCGTAAAGGCTTTCGCGCTCCCGCTTCGCCGCCGCCCTCCCCCGCAAAGACAGCAAAAGAAGAAGCCCGAGAAGCGCGATCGCCGCCGCCCCCCCCGCCATAATGTACGGCGTATACCCGGAATTAGTGATTATCTCCAAAACCCGCCCCCGAGCTACAAAATGTCCATCACAAATGCATCATAACTTATAGTCGAGGCCGCTTCGCTTTTTTGGTTGGTGATTATTAGGAAAACCAAAAACTAAAAATCAACAACCAATAACCGGAGCCGAGAAAGGGAGCGACTCAAACATTCTCACCTTGCCGGATGATGTCCTCGAGTTCGCCTTGCAAATCCTCCACCACCCGCTCCGGCTCCGCGTCGCCGCGCAAAACCCCGCTGAAACCCTCCGCCATCGCGAGCGACATGTCCGAATAAAACGGCGACACCGGCCTCGGGCGGGCGCTCCGGAGCGCCTCCTCCCCGAGAGCCATCACTGGAACCTCGTCGAGGAGGGCGTCGTCCTCGTAAGAAGCCGTCAAAACCGGGAGCCTCGCGCCTTCGACGGCCCGCATCCTTTGCTGTTCGGGGGCGGTGATGTACTCGATCATCGCCCACGCCCCCTCGATGTTCTCCGACGCGGCGTTTATGTACAAGTTCGTCGCCCCGAGCGCGCTCGCCGTCTCCCCGCCCTCCGACG
Organism: Rubrobacter sp.; assembly: GCA_013697825.1. Classification (GTDB taxonomy): domain Bacteria; phylum Actinomycetota; class Rubrobacteria; order Rubrobacterales; family Rubrobacteraceae; genus JACCWD01. Next base: position 21,827 of record JACCWD010000198.1, on the reverse strand, counting down.
TCGGGAGCGCGGCGACGCCGACTTGCTCGGGGCCGATGTCCGACTGCTCCGGGTCTCCAGAGAGCGCGTACACGTACGACCAGTTCCGCATGAACACCGCGTCCCCTCGGAGGAAAGCCGCCTGAGCCTCCTCCTCTTTGTACGTGTTCATCGCGTTCGTGGTGATTCCGTCCGAGATCATAGACCGATACGTCGCAAGCCCCGCCGCCGCTTCGTCCGACGCGATGACAACCTCGTCCCCGTCGAGGATGTCCCCGCCGTGCGTCCATATGTACTCCATGCCGTTCACGACGCCGCCCTCGTAGTTTCCCCCCTGAAACACGAACCCGAAGCGCGTCCCGTGATCGCCCATCACCTTCCGCGCCATCTCTTTGAGTTCGTCCCACGTCTCCGGCGGGCCGTCGAAACCGCTCTCTTCGAGGAGGTCGGCGCGATAATAAAGGAAGCCCGCCCCCGTCACGAACGGGACGCCGTATATCGCGCCTTCGTACACGTTCGACTCGACGTTCCCTTCGATGAAGCGACTTTGCATGTCCTCGGTGAAGCGGTCGGAGAGGTCGAGGAGCCACCCATTCGAGGCCAGTTGCGCGGGCCATATGACATCACCGGCGATCACGTCTATGTCCGAAGCCCCGGCCTGAAACTCGGTTCGTAACTGGTCGAAGTATCCTTGCGCGTCGGCGGGCATCTCCCGATGCTCAACCGAATGCTCCCCTTCGAACTCGCGATTAAAACCGTCTATGAGCTTCGGAAGGCTCCCCGTGTCGTCGGGGGATTCGGCGTATATGACGGCCCCGCCGCCATCCCCTCCCCCGCCGCATCCCGGAAGGCCGCCGAGAAGCGCCGCTCCCGCGAGTCCCGCGCCCCCGACTTTCAGGAAATTCCTCCGGCTCATATTTCGCTTTCTCATCCCCGACTCCTCCCGATCCCCTTCTCCATGAACACGCATTCCAAATGCCCGATGCGACCATGCTCCGTCTCCCGATACCCGTTCTTTTCATACAAACTCCGGGCGGCGGTTTGTCCGAGGCTCGTGTCGAGGCGGAGAAGAGAATACCCCAAATCGGCGGCCCTCTCTTCGAGGAGGGAGAGCATCCTTTTTCCGAAGCTCCGTCCTCGAAAACGCGACTCGACTCGCATGCGTTTTATCTCGGCGGCGTCGGCTCCGGTCTTTTTCACCGCCCCCATCGCCACGAGTTTTCCGTTTGTTTCCCCGACGAGGAATTCGCCTCTGTTTTCGAGGTATGGGCCTTCGATGTCGTGGAGATCGTCGTCCCATTGTCCGTTGCCGAGGTGCGCTCCGGCTGTATGGAGCACTTCATTGTGGAGGCTCCATACGGCTTCGCGGTCGCGTGGGACGTAGCGGCGTATGGAAAAGGCATCGCATCGGTCGTGCATCCGTCCTCCCTCGAATCCCTCGGACGATGATATATTCGCACTTTGGGACTGTGATCTCTACAAGCAGGGGAGAAAACTTGCCGAACATAAGCGTTGGGGAGAGGATCTCGAACTTCGAGCTTCCGGATCAACAAGTGTCGCCGTGGAACCTCTCGGGGCAACTCGAGCTCGGGGCGGCCATGCTCGTTTTCTATCGCGGCGACTGGTGACCGTACTGCAACGGGCAGCTAGTTAGCTACGCCAGGATTTTCAGTGAGTTCGAGAAGCGCGGCACACAACTCGCGGGCATAAGCGTGGATCCGCCGCCAAACAACCTCAAAATGGTGGACAAGCTCCTCCTCCCATTCCCACTCCTCTCCGACCCTCGCGGCGAGCTCATAAAGCTCCTCGGACTGTGGAACGAGGAAGAGAGCGTCGCCGTCCCTTCCATCGTAGTCGTGGATAAATCGGGGATCATCCGGTACATGTACGCGGGCGAGGACTTCGCCGACCGCCCCGGCGACGAGGAATTACTCGACGGCCTCGACGGCCTTGAAGACGGGAGGCCGACACCGGAGGAGCCGGAGGTCCGGGTCGTCGGCTTGGACACCGAAAGCGTCGGCCCGGACAAGCCCGCGCAGACTTTGGAGAAGCTCGTCCCGTATTACCGGGGCGTGAACTTCACGACCATCGCGCTCAAAAAACGCTTCGATGCGCGACGAAACAAAGACGCCTTCCGAGAAACGGACGAGTATCAGAAAATGATCCGCCACTATCAGAGATCACTCGACGAGACGGCGAAGCTCCACGAAGAGGCATGACCGAACCCTTCGCCGAACACAAATGGCGACACAGACTCCTCCTCGTCTTCGCCCCCGACGAGGCGGACGCGAACCTCGCCGAGCAAAAGAAGCTCCTCGAAGAGGGCGAAGCGGGCTTCGAAGAACGCGACCTCCTCCCGCTTTTTCTTCTCGAAGACGAGGAAGCCCGGGATGGATTCGATGTCGCCGAAAGGTCTTTCGCGGCGGTTCTCATCGGAAAAGATGGCACGGAGAAGGCTCGCTTCGAGCGGCCCGCCGAAAGCGACGAACTCTTCCGGCGCATAGACGGGATGCCGATGCGCCGACGCAAGATGGGGATGTGATGTGGCCCTTCATCGAAGAGGGGCGGAGGAGGCCGCGGGCGATGTGGCGGCTCCTCGTACACTTCTCGGCCTTCGTCATCCTCGTCGCCATAGTCACGAGCCTTCTCGCCACGGCGTGGTTCGTACTCGGTCCGGCGGAGGTCGGCTCCGGGGAAACGCCGACGAACTCGCCGTCGCTCTTCCTCATAAGCGTCCTCGCCTCGGCGGTCGCCATCACGATCAGTTTATGGCTCGCCGGACGCTTCCTCGACAAGCGACCCTTCCGCGCATACGGATTCGACATGAACGCCGGGTGGTGGCTCGACCTCGCCTTCGGCCTCTTCCTCGGTGCATTCCTCATGTGCGGCGTCTTCCTCGCGCAATACGCCCTCGGATGGATCGAGGTCACGAACTCCTTCGAGACGAGCCTCGGAGGAACGCCGTTTTTCCTCGCCATCCTCCTCCCGATCTCGGTCTTCGTGTGCGTCGGGTTTTATGAGGAGGCTCTTTCACGCGGCTATCAGCTCACGAACCTCGCCGAAGGACTCAATTTCCCGGTTCTCGGCGGCCCGAAGGGTGCGGTCGTTATGGCGTGGGTCATCACGTCGGGCGTGTTCGGAATACTCCACCTCGGAAACCCGAACGCGAGCTTCATAAGCACCACGAACATCGCGCTCGCGGGAATTCTCCTCGGGGTCGGATACGTTTTGACCGGGCGGCTCGCCATCCCCATCGGCGTCCACATAACGTGGAATTTCTTTCAGGGAAACGTCTTCGGCTTCCCGGTGAGCGGCCTCGAAGGACTCGGCGCGACGTTCCTCGCCACCGAGTCGACCGGCCCCGAACTTTGGACGGGCGGGGTGTTCGGCCCCGAAGCCGGACTCCTCGTCCCCATCGCCATCGCCGTCGGGAGCCTCATGACGTTTTTGTGGGTGAGGTTCCGTCACGGACACGCGGGCATTCTCGCCTCCATCGCCGAACCTCCGGAACTCGCGGAGAAGGAGAAAGGCTCCGTCCCGCGCTAGAGCGTTTCAAAGCGGCTCGCGGTCAAAAGAAGTTTGCGGCTTTCCGTGTGGATGCGGCGGGACGCCGAACCTTCCGAGCGAGACGCGCGGCGCGGCGGCGCAGGCGGTGTCGGGGAACGCGGACTGGATCTCCCTCGACGGCATAAGTTTCCGGGCGAGCGGATAAAGCCCCGCAAAAATCACTCATTTGAGTGATGCGCTGCGAACCCCGGCAAAGCTATACTTAATTCAAACGAGCGGACGGGGCGGAGACTTCTTCCACCCCGAGGTGAAAGGGAGCGAATGAAGGTTTCGGGAGTGTTTCGGAGAGCTTCACGGACGGCGTTTCTCCTCGCGATATGCGCGGCGACGCTCGCGGGGTGCGGGACGATAAGCGGCCACTCGCAAAGCTGCTCGTCCTCGGGGGGGATTTTCTCCGAGAACGCGGTGAGCTGCGAAGGCACCGCCAACACTCTCGGAGGAAGGATGGGCATCGAGTTCGGCGACGATGACGACTTTTCGGGCGAATACCGTTTGGAGGCGAGCATCTCCGTCGAGGAAGGCGAGGCGGAGGTTCTCGCCGGGGACGAGGAGCGTTCCGTCGGAAGAGTCTCGGCGGAGGAGGCGATCTCCGTGGACGAAGTCGTCGAGCTTTCCGAGGACTCGAACGTCTTCACGCTCGACGCGGGCGAGGACGGGGAGGTGAGTGGGCTGGCATACGAAGGAGCCGTAACGCCGCGATGAAGATACTTTCCACAAAAAGGAGATACACATGTTTCTGGCGATAATTTTCCTGGCTTTCGGGGTTCTCGCGTGGGTCGCCGTCGGGGTGCTTCTCTATTTCCGAAAGAAGGCTCTCGGCAAAACGGACGTTATGCGATCCACCGAGACATCAAGCGCGTCGGATGTCTCCGGCGCGGCCCCCGGAACCCTCGTGGAAGTCAAAGGCACGCTCCGTTGCGAAAGCCCGCTCACGAGCGAGATGTCCGAGGAGATGTGCGCGTACTACCTCTCGCAAGTCATACGCGAATACCGCGAAACCGACCGCGACGCCGACGGCGACCTCAAAACGAGGCGCCGCACCGAGGTCGTCGCCTCGAACGAAAGATTCGCCCCCTTCGCCGTGGAGGACGACTCGGGAGCCGTCGGGGTCAAAGCCGAGGACGCGGAGATGGACGCGAAGGAGGTCGTGAACCGCTTCGAGAAGGATGACGGCGGCGGGAGCGGAAGCATCACCCTCGGGGGGTTCACCGTGAACCTCGGGGGCGGCGAGAAGACCATCGGGTACCGCCACGTCGAGAAGATACTCCCCGTGGACGCGCCCGTGTACGTTCTCGGACCCGTCGGCCACGACGGGGAAATATCCGCCTCCGGGGACGAACGGTTCATCATAAGTTATCGCTCCGAGGAGCAACTCGAAAAGAAGTATAAAAAGGACGCCATTGTCCTCGCCCTCGTCGCGCTCGGGCTGTTCGTGTTCGGACTCATCTTCGTCGGGGTCGGGGTAGCCGCCGCGACCGGGGTTTCCTAATGGAGACCGCCCAAAATCCAACGCGCGAAGCCCGGACCACCGGAACCGTCGTCGGCCACAAACACCGGAAGCGACGCGGGATGGACAATAAAGTGGATGTGCTCGTCCATCCCGTCGTGAAGTTCGAGGCCGAGGACGGCGAGACGGTCGAGTTCGAGTCGGGGATCGGGAGCAATATTCCGCCGAAGATTGGGGAGGAGATCGAGGTTTTCTATGATCCCTCGCTCCCGGAGGAAGCTCGTATCTCCGTCGGATCGGCGCTCCGGCTCACGAAGTGGCGCTTCATAATCGTGGCGGCCATATTCGCGGTTCCGGCGGTTTTGTTCTTCCTGTTTTTCCTTTTGATGATCGTCATTTCGTTCGCATAAAAAGAAGGCCCTCACCCTCGATGCGAAACCGCCCGTGATGCGCTAGGCTAAACACTTCACAAGCGTCCACGGGCGGGAGAAAAGCCATCGGGATCGTCGTCCAAAAATACGGCGGAAGCTCCGTGGCGACGGCGGATCACATAAAAGCCGTCGCCGAAAGAGTGAAGCGCGACCGCGAGCATGGCCGCGACCTCGTCGTGGTCGTCTCCGCGATGGGGAAAACCACGGATCGCCTCCTTCGGCTGGCGAACGAAGTGAGCGAAGCTCCTTCTCCGAGAGAGATCGACCAACTTTTGGCGACCGGGGAGGAGCAATCCGTTGCCCTCCTCGCTATGGCATTGCATGACCGCGACGTCGGAGCCGTCTCCCTCACCGGGCCGCAAGCCGGGATGAGGATCGAGGGGAAGTACGGCTCCGGGGTCATTTCCGAGATTCGTCCCGAAAGAGTCCATTCCCTCCTCGGAGAAAAACAGGTCGTCATTGTGGCGGGATTTCAAGGGATGAACTCGCTCGGCGACGTGATGACCCTCGGGCGGGGCGGCTCGGACACGACGGCGGTCGCCTTCGCGGCGGCGCTCGGCGCGGAGCGGTGCGAGATATATACCGACGTGGACGGCGTTTATTCCGCCGACCCGAGGATCGTGCCGGGGGCGCGTCGCATCTCGCGCATCTCGTTCGAGGAGATGGCGGAGATGTCGTGGCGCGGGGCGAAGGTCATGCACCCGAGGGCCGTCGAACTCGGCGCGCTCCACGGGGTCGAGATACACGTCCGCTCGTCGTTCAACGACGATTCGGGAACCACCATAACCGGAGGTAAAAACTTGGAACGCCTCGAAACACGCGAGACGGTCGCGGGCATCGTCCACGATTATGATGTCGCCCGCATAACTTTGAATGCCATAAAAACCGGCCCCGGAACTTTGAGCAAAATTTTCAAACCTCTCGCCGAGAAGGGCATTTCCGTGGATGTGATCGTCGAGAGCGGCGCGGGCGGCGGCGCGGCGGACATCGCCTTCACCGTACGGAAGGCGGACTTCGACGAAACGCTTCGCGTCGCGGGCGAGGTGGCGTCATCTCTCGGCGGCGAGATCGAGGGGGAGATCGACCTCGGGAAGGTGTCGGTGATCGGGACGGGGATGCTAAATCGCCCCGGATATGCGGCCCGCATGTTCGATTCGCTCGGGGAGGCAGGAATTCCGATACGGCTCGTCTCGACGTCGGAGATTCAAGTTACGTGCGTCATCGCGGCGGACAGGGTGGAGGAGGCGGTGCGTCGGCTCCACAGGGATTTCGAATTGGAGTATACAAATGTTTAGCGGAACTTTCACGGCCCTCATCACGCCCTTTCGGAACGGCGAGGTGGATGTGGACGCGCTCGAAAACCTCGTCGAGTTCCAGATCGAGGGCGGAGTCTCCGGCCTCGTCCCGTGCGGCACGACGGGCGAATCACCGACGATGAGCGAGGATGAGGATCGAACGGTCATAAGCACGGTCGTCCGGGTTTCCAATGGGCGCGTTCCGGTGGTCGCGGGTACGGGGTCGAACAGCACGGACATGGCGATCAAGTACACAAAGATGGCCGAGGAGGTCGGGGCGGACGGCTCTTTGCAAGTCGTGCCGTATTACAACAAGCCCACGCAAGACGGCCTTTTCGCCCACTTCGCGACCATAGCCGAAAACACGAACCTCCCGCTCGTCATTTACGACATCCCCGGTCGCTCGGGTGTGGCGGTCTCCCCGGCGACGATGGCCCGCCTCGCGGAGATACCGAACGTCGTCGGGGTGAAGGACGCGACGCTCTCGATGAGCAACGCCGCCGAAGTGAAGCGCCTGTGCGGAGAGGACTTCGACCTCATCTCCGGCAACGACTTCGAGACGCTCCCCATACTCTCGCTCGGCGGAAGCGGCGTCATCGCCGTCGCCTCGAACATCGCGCCGAGCGTGTACTCGGAGATGGTGAGCGCAGCTTTGAACGGAGACTTTATCCGGGCGAGGGAGCTTCACTACGAGCTTCTTCCCCTTTTCAACGCGCTCTCCGCCGAGACGAACCCCATCCCGGTGAAGACCGCTGCCTCGCTCCTCGGGCTTTGCTCCGACGAGATGCGCCTCCCCATGCAGCCGATGTCCGGCGATAATCTCCGCAAGCTCGAAGACTCCCTCGAACGCCTCGGCCACCTTCTCCCGACACCCGAGGAAGTGTGAGCCGGGTCGCCATCATCGGGGCGGCGGGCCGCATGGGCCGCGAACTTTGCCGCGCCGTTCTCGAAGACGGGGATGTGGAACTCGTCGGAGGAACCGTCGAGCCGGGCGCACCGGAACTCGGAGCCGACCTCGGCGAATTATGCGGATGGGGAAAAGCGGAAGTGTTCGCCACCGAGGAGCCCCCCGGCGACGCCGAAGTCCACATCGAGTTCACGAGTCCCGAGGCGACCGTCGAGCATCTTTCATACGAAAAGCCCGTCGTCATCGGGACGACCGGGTTCTCCGACGAGCACCGTTCGAAGCTCGAAGAGGCGGCGAAAAGCGTCCCAATAATGCTCGCGCCGAACATGAGCGTCGGGGTGAACGTGCTTAGGGAGGTCGTGAGCGAAGTGTCCCGGAAGCTCGGGGCTTCGTACGACATCGAGGTCGTGGAGGCGCATCACAGACACAAGAAGGACGCTCCATCCGGCACGGCTCTCTTTCTCGGACGAGCCGCCGCCGAGGGGAGAAACCTCGACTTCGACGACGTCGCGGTATACGGGCGGGAAGGTGTTTCGCCGCGTTCGGGCGGGGAGATCGGGGTTCACGCGCTCCGGGGCGGAGCCGTTGTCGGCGAACATCGAGTCATCTTTTATTCCGAAGGCGAAGAGGTCGAGGTCGTCCATCGCGCCCTTTCGCGCCGGACTTTCGCCGACGGCGCGGTTCGGGCGGCGAAGTTCGTTTCGTCGGCTTCGCCGGGGCTTTATTCGATGGGGGACGTACTCGACGGGTGAGCGGGATCTCGTCGGAGGCGAGGCGGTCTTTGACGATTGGCGCGATGCGTGCCTCCGGCGGTTCCGAGAAAATCCGGTGGGCGACACGCCCTCGAAACGGGGGCGGACACCGAAAGCTTTCGTATCCTCGCGAGCTTCGCCCTCGAAAGACTCCCGAACCCATTCGAGATCGAGAGATATTTCATCCGAAGCCTCGAAGAACTCGGTTTATCTCGCCCGGAGCCGGGGGTGTGGATGCGGCAATACGGTCGAGATGTGGTCGAGGGCATACTTTCCGGGGAGACATCTCCGGGCGAAGGGTGCCATGAGATGTACGATATCGTGGCGGCTCTCTTCCATCCCGAGGATCTTCTCGCGTGGGCGTATCTCGACTACGAGTGTGATATGGCCGCCGAGAATCCCCACTACAAATCCGAAGTGGAGAACGAAATCCGGCGCGAAGCGAAGGCGTTTCTCGACGCAAACTCGGAAGAATTTTTCTGATCCACGCTCATCGTCCACCGAGATTCAAGCCGAGAACCCCGATTATTATGAGCGCGAGCGAGACGAGCTTTATCGCGGTCATCGGCTCGCGGAACCATAAGATTCCGATGGTCGCGATGAGGGCGGTTCCCATCCCCGACCACACGGCGTACGCGAGGCTCACGTCGAGCTTTTTGAGCGAGAGGGTCAATAAAACGAGGCTGAAACCGTAGAAAACGAAGATAAAAATGGAAGGCACGAGCCTCGTGAAGCCTTCCGAGATTTTCATGCTCGTGGTTCCGGCGACCTCGGTGAGGATCGCGAACACGAGGTAAACCCATCCCATATCCGAACCCCCTTCGCGTCAGTCTTCTTCGACGGCTCGGCGGGTCTTTTCGCGGGCTTCCTTCTCCTCGGCGGCGCGGAGTTTCGAGGAGTCGGTGATCTCCGCGAGCGTCTCCTCGATGGAGTCGGTGATGGTCACGAGCTCGAGGTCGGCGGAAGAAATCTTTCCCTCTCCGGCCATCGAGGTGGTGAGCCATTCGAGGAGCCCGCGCCAGTACTCCGCTCCGAAGAGGATGATCGGGAAGTTCCGCACCTTTCCGGTTTGAATGAGCGTGAGCGCTTCGAAGAGTTCGTCCATCGTCCCGAAGCCGCCGGGGAAGATGACGAAGGCTTGCGCGTACTTCACGAACATCGTCTTTCGGACGAAGAAGTACCGGAACATGATCGCGGTGTCCGCGTACTCGTTGATCCCGGCCTCGAAAGGAAGCTCGATGCCGAGGCCGACGGACTTCGCCCCCACCTCCATCGCCCCCCGGTTCCCGGCCTCCATGATGCCCGGCCCGCCGCCCGTTATGACCGAGAACCCGGCTTCGCCGAGAGCCTTCCCGAGATCCCGCGCGGATCGGTACATCGAGTCTTTCTCCCCTACACGCGCCGATCCGAAGATTGTCACGGCGGGGCCGAGGGCGGCGAGTTCCTCGAAGCCCTCCACGAACTCGCCCATGATCCGAAGCACGCGCCACGTGTCGGTGTGGACGAAGGCGGCTTCGCGGCTGGCGAGGAATCGCTCGTCCTCGGTGCGCCTGCCACGAGGTTTTTTATCGAAGTCTTCATTCATGGAGGGTACTTTATCAACGAAGGAAGACAGGGGTTCGGTTCAAAGGTTCTCCCGCTTCACGAACTCCGGCGGTGCGGTGGCGTCGAAACCGGACTTCGGAGCGTCTCTCAAAACTCCATCGTCCCGCGTGACAATGCAAGCGGGCTCCGCTTCGAGAGCGAGGTCGAGCATCCACGAGTCGTTGGCGTCATTGAGGTTCGGCCAGTGGAGGCTGCGGAGATGGTGAAGGGTTCCGATCGTCACGAGATTGACGGCGGCGCTTATGACACGTGCCAGCCCGCCGGGTTTCGTGGTTACGAGAGCCTCCACATCCGGGTAGCTCATGACCCTGACGAGTTCGCTTACGCCAGCGTCGCTGATGGCGAGTTTCCATCCCCGTCTCGATGGCCTCGACGACGCGGAAATCAGCGGAGTCCCGCCGACCGCTCTTCCCCTCACGACAACCATCTTATCAAGCACGATGAGCCGGGGTTAGACGGGCGTTTACCGACCTCTCCCGCGATCTCGGGAAGCGAGGATGCGGCGCACCTCCTCGGGACTCGGAGCCAACCTTTCGGGCGCCCTCTCGCGTCCCAATTCACGCCGCGCCTTGCGCACGGCCTCCTCCGCCACCCTTTGAGCCTCCTCATCCGAAAGTCCGCCCAAACCGGCGGCGGAAGGCACCCCGTCGCCAGCGGGCCACCGAACGAACTTCTCGCTTCTCTTTCTCTCCGCGCTCATAGCCGCTATTCTAACCGCCGCCCGAACCCCATGACACCCGCCCACCTCGAACCCCATAGTTAGCAACAAAACGCCACTCCCAAGCAACAACAAAAATCACTCATTTCAGCTATAGCGCAAATCCTCCCTTTATCGTTACGTTCGTAACTTGACCGAACGAGAGGAGAAGGCCGTGGGCAGGCGATTGACGACGACTAATCTTCGGCGCGATGGCGGCGTTGTTGCTGGCGTTGGCGGGATCGGCTCCGGCTCAAAACGGTGGGGAGCGTCCTCCCAACGCCCCCGACTGCAACCCCGAAGAGCCGCCACCTCCGCCTCCTCCCGGAAACGATGTTCTTCGTGGCGGGCCGGGCAAAGACAGGCTTGCCGGGGGTCCGGGGAGGGACGTGGTCAAGCAGTAAAGGACGAGAGATGATTCGTCGCAAAGCCCTCGCTTTCGGGCGGCGGGGGCTTTTTCTTGTGCGGGGATGTTTCGGGGACGGATTTTCGCTTCACGAACAGCGTAGCTCCGAATCTTGGTGGTTCACCGCCATGTGCGCCGCTCCTCGAATGCGGCACGTGTTTCGGAGAGGACTTCGCGCCAGTCTTCTCGCTTCGGTTCGACGCCGGGTTCGAGGATGGCAAACTTTATAATGTCTTCAAAGGGTATGCGGCCGGTGGGGATGTGTTTCTTGTCGAGGAGGCCGGGAGAGGAGCCGATGCCCGCGCCGATGTGCAAATGCGGGTATGGAGTCTTCGATCCCTTCGGGTGCCAATGATAAGCGATGATCTCCCAAGCGTCCGTCGTCTCGATGCGGTGGGAGTATCCCGTTGTCTCGACTCGCCACGGGCCGCGCTCTCCCTCCGCCGGGGCCACCCGGTACCATATTCTCGTGAGGAGGTCGAGTTCGATCTCGCCGGAGGAGCTTGCGCCGCGCAGCCTCACCGGTTCGCCGAGGTTGGGAGCGAGGACGTGTTCCTGTCCGGGACTATAGCCGTTGGCGCCGATCAAAGCCCATACATGCGCCTCCCGGTCAACACACGAAACAGCCCGTTGAAGCAAAGCCCGGAAGCCGTCGAAGGCTTCGTAAGGACTCCGTCCGGCCAACTTTTATCGGACGAAGGGGAGGAGCATCGCGAGTTCCATCACGCCGGGCGGGTTCTTCGTCCGGTCGTCGGGGTCGCCGAATTCTCCAGCGTCCCACTTCCTCAGGAACTCGTCGCCGCTCATGTCAAGGTATCGCCGAGCCTGCCGGTCAAAAAGCTCCCGGCCTTCCTCGCGGCTCAACTCGCGGATGCTCCCATCGGTATACGCCGCATGTTCCACGATTTCCATTTTACACCCTCCGAAGTCCGGGCGAACACCCTCCGCCGCCGATCACACCTTCTCCACCATGAACGATAGAAAGAACCCCGCGACGGTCGCGAACGCGACGAGACCGCCCCCTTCCCGATACGCATCCGGCATGAGCGTATCGGCGAGCGAGGCGAGGACGGCCCCTCCGGCGAAGGCGAGGAGAAGCGAGAGCATCTCGTTCGACGCGCCCGAGAGGGCCGCGCTCCCGAGGACAACGGAAGCGGCGAGGATAAGCACCGTCGCGCTCCACGTGGCGATGACGAAGAAACGAGAGCGTCCCTGTTCCTTCATCCCAACCGCCCCGGAGAGGGCTTCCGGCAAATTCGAGGCGAAGATGGCTATGAGGAGGGTGAGTACGCCCGTCCCGGACAAAAGAGACACCCCGAGCGCCATGTTCTCCGGCACGCCGTCGATGGTGACGGCGGCGAGGATGGCGAAGCCGGAGACGCTCTCCGCCGCGCCCTCGATGTATTTGTCGAGGAGCGAATCGATGATGACGAAGACCGCCGCCCCCGCGAGCATCCCGACGCCCGAGAAAACCACGCCCCCACTCCGGAAAGAGTCCTCGATGAGGTCGAAGGAGAGGGCGGTGATGAGAGCGCCGCTCGCGAACGCGAGCGCGACGGCGACGAGCCTCCCCGGAGGATCCCATAAAGTCCCGACCACACCCCCGATTACAAGCGAACTCGAAGCGAGAAACCCAACGAAAAGCGCGGTGATTATGGGAGATCCGGTCATAATCTCAGCCGCCCTCTTCTTCCGGCTCCCCGCCTTCCCACATCATAAAAAGGGACTCGACCCATCCCGCGTCCACGCCCATCCGGTCGGCGATGGCGTCGGCTTCCATGCCCGACTCGCGCATTCGCTCGACCTCTTCTTCGAGGCACACCGACCCTCGCTCTTCCATGATCTCCTCCTCACGCTCTCGCCGCCACGTAATATTACCGCCCGAATGTGCGAGCGTTCTTCTCGGATAGACTACGAAGGGCGAAGACGTGAAAGCCATTCGAGGAGGAGACATATCATGGAAAAAGGAACTTCGGAAACCCCGCTCATACCCCGCGAGCTTCTCTTCGGGAACCCGGACAAGGCACAGCCCCGCCTCTCCCCCGACGGAAAACGCCTCTCATACATCGCCCCCGTGAACGACATCCTCAACGTGTGGGTCGGGAGCGTCGGCACAGGCGACTTCGAGCCGGTGACGAAGGATGCGAAGCGCGGCATCCACGTCCACCTTTGGGCTGAGGATGGGAAGCATCTCCTTTATTTGCAAGACACGGACGGCGACGAAAACTGGCGTATCTTCGCCGTGGAACCGGACTCGAAGGAGACGCGCGACCTCACACCTTTCGAGGGCGTTCAGGCGGGCATCCTCGCGACGAGCAAACACTTCCCGGACGAAGTCCTCGTCATGATGAACCGCCGCGACCCGCGCCTCCACGACGTTTTCCGGCTCTCCGTCTCGACCGGGGAACTCGAACTCGTCGCCGAGAACCCGGGAGACTTCGTCGGGTGGCTCCCCGATAAAGACTACGAAATCCGTGCCGCCCAACGCATGACCCTCGACGGCGGCTCCGAACTCTTCGTCCGGGGGAGCGAGAGCGATGAATGGGAGAAGCTCATAACGTGGAACGCCGAAGACGGACTTTCAAGCGGCCCCGTCGGCTTCTCGGAGGACGGGGAGAGGATCCACCTCCTCGACTCGCGCGAGGCGAACGCCTCCCGCCTCGTATCCCTCGACCTCGAAACCGGGAAGACGGAAGTCCTCGCCGAAGACCCGGACTACGACGCGGCTCCCTTCTCGCTCATGATCCACCCGGACACCCATGAAATACAAGCCGTCGCCTTCGAACGGGCACGCCTCGAATGGACGATCCTCGACGAAAACATACGAGGCGACTTCGAGACGATAAAGTCATTAAACCCCGGCGACTTCTCCATTATGAGCCGCGACCGGGCCGACGAAAATTGGCTCGCCGGGTTCACCCGCGACAAAGGCGGCGTCTCGTACTATTCATATGACCGTAAAAAAGGCGAAGGAACGCACCTCTTCGACGACCGTCCGGAACTCAAAGAATACGAACTCGCGGAGATGAAGCCCGTGTCCTTCGTCTCCCGAGACGGACTCACCATCCACGGGTACCTCACCCTCCCGCCGGGGGCCGGGAGCGGGCCTTTCCCCACCGTTCTCAATGTGCATGGAGGGCCGTGGGCGAGGGATGTGTGGGGATACCATCCCGAGGCGCAATGGCTCGCGAACCGGGAGTATGCGTGTTTGCAAGTGAACTATCGCGGCTCGACCGGGTACGGGAAGAAGTTTCTCAACGCCGGGAACCGCGAGTGGGGGGCGAGGATGCACGAGGACCTCGTGGACGCGGTGGAATGGGCCGTCGGAGAAGGGATCGCGGACTCCGATCGGGTCGCGATTTATGGAGGGTCGTATGGCGGGTATGCGGCGCTTGTGGGGGCAACGTTCACGCCCGATCTCTTCCGGTGCGCGGTGGATCTCGTCGGGCCGTCGAGCCTCGTTACGCTCATCGAGAGCGTGCCACCGTACTGGGAACCCATGATCGCGCAATTCCACGAGCGCGTCGGAAACCCGGAGACCGAGAGGGAATTTCTCGAATCCCGCTCTCCGCTTTTCAAAGTGGACGAGATGAAAATACCCATGCTCATCGCGCAGGGAGCGAACGACCCGCGGGTGAAGCAAGCCGAGTCCGAGCAAATCGTCGCGGCGATGAAAGAGAAGGGCATTGACCACGAGTACCTTCTCTTCGAGGACGAAGGCCATGGATTCGTCCGTCCCGAGAACCGTCTGAAATTCTACGCCGCCGCCGAGGATTTCCTCGCGAAGCACCTCGGCGGACGCGCCGAATAAAGCCATCGGGAGTCGAAAGAGCGGTTCGCCTCCGGTTCCCTTCGCGGTGCTTTCACGTTTTCGTCCGAAGTAAACTCTCTTTGGGGAGGCTTCGGCGGAAGGCGTCTCGCTCGGAGCTTTTCCCGGCTCCCGAAGCGAGCGGAGCGACACGAGCGACACGGATTCCGTATAAAATGCCCGGAATGAAATTTACGAAAATGCACGGGTGCGGTAACGACTTCGTCATCCTCGATTATGGGGAGACGGAGGGGCGCGAACTTTCGGAGGTCGCCCGGAGGGTGTGCGACCGCCATTTCGGGGTCGGGGCGGACGGGATTTTAGTTCCCGCCCCATCCGAGATCGCCGATTTACGCATGATTTATTACAACTCCGACGGCTCCCCGTCCGAGATGTGCGGCAACGGCATCCGGTGCCTCGCGAGGTACGCAAGGGACGAAGGGCTCGTCCATACGGACGAACTCACCATCGAGACGGGGGCGGGAGTGAAGAGCGTCTCGCTCCGTGGCGACGGCTCTTCGCGGGTGGACATGGGGCCGCCCGCCTTCGAGGGGGAGGCCGTGTCCGGGGCGCACACTTTCCTTCGTGTTTCGATGGGGAACCCGCACGCCGTAGCCTTTCTCGAAAACAAGCCCGAGATCGAAACATTGAACCTCGGGCTCATCGGCCCTCGCGTGGAGCGCGACCGGAGAAACTTCCCCGAAGGCACGAACGCCGAGTTCGTCCACACTCGCGGTCGCCACGACATACGGATGCGTATATGGGAGCGCGGCGCGGGCGAGACGCTCGCCTCCGGCTCCGGCTCGTGCGCGGCGGCGGTCGCCGCCATCCACCGGAACCTCGCGGCAAGCCCCATAAACGTCCACCTCGACGGCGGTGTCGTGGAGGTCAAGTGGCGCGGAGAAGGCTCCCCCGTCCACATGAGCGGCCCAGCGGAATACGTGTGCGAGGGGAGGTTCCCCGGGCGGTGAACCTCCCTGTCAGCTTTTTTGGCGACTCCCGGCGAAGGCGAGACCCCCATTTTCGGAGCGAGTACGGCGATTACCGTATCGCGGCCTCGCACGGCGCGGCGCCATCGGATTTGCTGACGGCTGATTGCTAAAAGCTAAAAGCGCGAGCGAAGCGAGCTAACGCCTCTTTATCTCCACGATGCCGTATCTCGCGGCGAACACGAGGGCTTGGAGGCGAGAGTGTGCTCCGAGTTTGTTCAAAATGTTCACCATATGGGTGCGTTCGGTGTCCACGCTCATGTGGAGGTATCCGGCGATGTCTTTGTTGCTTTTGCCGTCGGAGAGGGCTTCGAGGACTTGTATTTCGCGCTTCGTGAGGCGTTCGATGTTTTCTTTGACTTTCCGTTCTTGTTCGCGGTCGTGGCTCGCGAGACGGATCATCTCCACGAGCTCCTCGGGCGGGATGAGGGGCTCGCCCGCCGACAAACGTTTTAGCGAGTCCACGATCTCGTCGAGGTCGGTGGCTTTGTGGAGGACGGCTCCGGCTCCGGCTTCGACGGCTCGGGCGTGTTCGGCCCGGTCGAGGCTCGCGGTGAGGATGAGCGCGGTGAAATCGGGGTTCTTCTCGCGGAACTCGGCGATGAGATCCATGCCCTCGCCGTCGGGGAGATTGAGGTCGAGGACACCGAGGTTCACATCGTCCCCGATTTTCGCGAAAGCCTTCCTCGCCTCGGCGAGCGAGCCGGCCTGTCCGGCGACCTCGAAATCGTCCTCCATGCCGAACATCATCGCCAGCGACTGGCGGAAGGATGAGTGATCCTCCACAAGGAAAATACGCTTCGTCTCCACCTTCTCCAAAGATCCACTCCCAAAAGTATTGATTCTTATATGCTAACTATAAATTCGTGGCGCCGCCGTATCAAGGCGCGAGGTTCGCATCCCTCCCCCGAAGCGCCGACATCGCGGCCTTGAGAACGACCCGCGTCCCTGCCCCGACGACCCCCTCGACTTCGAGGCTCCCCCCGATGGCCTCGGCCCTCTCGCGCATGCTCGACAGCCCGACCCCCGAGAGGCTGCTCTGCTCGAAGCCCTTCCCATCGTCGGCGACAGAGAGGGAGATCCCACCTCCCTCCACATCGAGTGAGACCCACGCCCGGCTCGCCTCGGAGTGGCACCGGACGTTCACGAGGGCTTCCTGCGCGACGCGCGAGACCTCCGCCGCGCCGAAGCCCCGCAAATCCTTCGGGAAATCTTCGGCGACGGAGAACTCGATGGCTCGTTCGGGGGCCATTTGGCGGTTCAGTTCGACGAGGGACTCGATAGAGCGGGCGAGGGTTTGCTCTTGGACGCCTTCGGGGCGGAGGTCGTAGATCGCGTCCCGGAGGCCGCCGACCGCTCGGCGGAGGGCCTCTATTTGCCTCCCCTCCTCCACGCGCCTCTCGCCGTGGATCTTCCGCTCTATCTGCATGGATTGGAGGGTGTATGTGAGATCTTGAAGCACCCCGTCGTGGAGGTCGCGCGAGATCCTCCGCCGCTCGGCCTCGCGTATCTCCCCGAGAGCCTCCTCGGCGCGCTTGCGCTCGGTGATGTCGTGCGCCACGATGCACACCGCGTCGCGGCTCCGGTACGAGATCAAACTCGTACCGACCTCGACAGTGGCGAGGGTGCCGTCCTTGCGCCTGTAAAAACGCTCGCCAACCCTCAGCCCCCCGTCCTCGATGATGCGGGCGAGGTTCGCGTCCACCTCCTCGCGGTCGTGGGCGACGAGGTCATAGAGCGTCATGCCCCGAAGCTCGTCGGCGGAGTACCCGAGCGAGTGTCCGAGGGCATCGTTCGCTTCAAAGATTTCCCTCGTTTCGGCATCCACGATGAAGATGTTCTCGGCCGCGTTCTCGACGACGGAACGATACAACGCCGCGCTCTGCTTGAGAGCGTCCTCGGCCTCCCGCTTCGCGGTGATATCCTCCATCGTCCCTTCGTATCCGACCGCCTCCCCGTCCGGGCCGCGGACGACACGCCCGGCGACGGACACCCACACAGCCCCTCCGTCCCTCCGGCGCATCTCGACCTCGAAGCCTGTGACGGAGTCGTGGTCGCGGGCGAGCTTTTTGAACTCCTCTCTCCGCCCGGGATCCACATAAACCTGCTCGGCGAGGTTCGTCACGGACTCTGTGAGCTCCTCCGGCGTGTCGTATCCGAGCATCCGGGCGAGGGCCGGGTTGGCGGTGAGGAGCCTCCCCTCGACCGTTGACTGGTAAATCCCCTCGACCGAGTTCTCGAAGATGCCGCGGTATTTCTCCTCGGCCTCGCGAAGGGCCTTCTCGGCGAGCTTCCTCGCGGTTATGTCGCGCTGCGTACCCCATATGCGGACGAGTCGGCCATCCTCGAAGAAGCCGACGAAGTTGTTTAGGAAGTACTTCGTCTCGCCGTGCCGATCCACCTCGCGCGACTCGGAGTCCGTGACTTTATAGCCGCTGAGCATGGCATTTCGGAGGAACTCGATGTTCTCGGGGATGTCCGGCGGGATGAGGTCTCCGAGGCGGAGCCCGATCATGTCCTCGGCCCGCTCGAAGCCGTACATCCTCGCCATCGCGTCGTTGCATTCGGCGAAGACGAGATGCTCATAAAGGTGCGCTAATTGCTCCTCCTCCGCCATGCCCGTGTCCATTGGGGCCTCGATCTCCGCCCGCCATATGCCTTCCGTGCTTTGGGCGATGAACGTCCGGTACCGCTCCTCGCTGCGCCGGAGCTCCTCCCTCGCCCGCCGCCTCTCGCGGCGGTTCTCCGCTTCCCGAAGCTCGCGGTCTATGGCGGTGTTCAGCCGGGCGAGGTTGTCCTTCATGAAATAGTCGTGAGCGCCGGAGCGCATAGCCGAGACGGCGGCATCCTCGCCTATCTTGCCGGAGACGATTATGAAGGGGATGTCCTGAAAGCCCTTGCTATGCAAAAGGTCGAGAGCCATCGAGGAGCTGAAAGCGGGCATCGAATGGTCGGAAACGACGATGTCGAACTCTGTGCGGTCGAGCGCCTCACCCATCGCGGGGGCGGTGTACACCCGCTCCATCTCCGGCTCGTATCCGCCGCGCCTCAGCTCCCTCGCCAAAAGCAAGGCATCGTCCTCGGAGTCCTCGACGAGAAGAACCCTAAGCCATTCACCCATGCCATCCCTCAATCCTCAAGAACCACTCCCGGCCGAAAGAGATCCCCCCGCCCGTATGACCATTCTATTTGCCCCGGCACCCTCCAGCAAATCATCCTAATAGAAGGATACTACGCTGAATTGAAGGATACTACGCTGAATTTTCCGAAATTTCTCCGAAAAATACGTAAATTGAGTGATGTGCATGGGCCGGGGAGGGTGCATAATCATTTCCAGATTAAACGGGTCGGTGCCCTATCTCCCCCCTCCTAATTGCCGACCCGTTCCTTTTTGGAGGCATCAGGCCACAGGTTTCAGGCATCAGCAAATACTTTTGCGACGCTTACGGAAGAAACATACTCCGCCCACACCAAAAGCCCGCAGCCTACAATCCAAAAAATCACTCAAATGAGTGATTTCCTTCCGAGGTTTTGGGAACTATCCTGTGATTGACATTCGATGCGGGAAACCTCGCATATTCGGTCAGACACAGTATCGGAAATTGGAGGAAGCCTTGAGAAAGCGCAGCAATACGAGCAGCGCGGCGTTCATGATAAGTTCGGCGGATTCAAGGAGCCTTCGGCGAGTGTTCGGGAAGGCTTTGGTCGAAGGCTGAATGGGCTATTATACTCCAACTTTAGGCGCACTTGAATCGAGAAGAGAGCCGGGCGGCTTCGGAATGAGGGACAAGGTCATACTTCTCGTCGAGGACAACGCCGACGACGAACTCCTCACCCTCCGCGCCCTCAAGAAGAACAACGCCACGAGCGAGGTCGTCGTCGCCCACGACGGAGTCGAAGCCCTCGACTACCTCTTCGCCGCGGGAACCTACAAAGGGCGCGACGCCGCCATAATGCCGCACCTCATCCTCCTCGACCTCAAGCTGCCGAAGGTCGACGGCCTCGAAGTCCTCCGCCGACTCCGCTCCGACGAGCGCACGAAGCTCATCCCCGTCGTCGTACTCACGTCGTCGAGGGAGGAGCAAGACATGCTCGACAGCTACGGGTTCGGCGCGAACAGCTATGTGCGAAAGCCCGTCAACTTCGAGCAGTTCACCCGGACCATCGAACAACTCAAACTCTACTGGCTCGTCCTCAACGAAAACCCGCTCGAGAAGTGAGTGGCTTCGGCTTCGCGCTTTTTGCGATTAGCTCTCAGCTTTTTGTCCGCGCCACGCACCGGGTTCGTGAGCGTTCGGCTTCGCGCCGAAGCGACGACTTCACTCATCGGCTTTCACCGTCGAAGAAACATTCTGGCGAACGAGCGACGCTCCGCCGAACCGCTCACCCTCCGGCTTGAAGCTCGTCCACGAACTGCCTCGCCGTTCTTCCGCTTCTTCCGGACTGCCATTTATCCCAGAGGAGAGCCTTCTCCACGAGCTCCTCCTCCGGGGCTTCGATGCCGCGCTCCTTCACGAGGCCGCGCACTATTTCGAGGTATCTTTCCTGGTCCGGCGTGGGGAAAGTTACCCGAAGCCCGAAGCGAGCCGCGAGCGAGAGCTTCTCGTGCATCGTGTCGCGGGCGTGCACGTCGTCGCCGTCCCCCCTCTCGGAAAACGACTCCCGGATGAGGTTCCTTCGGTTCGAGGTGGCGTATATCCGGACGTTCTCCGGCGGCGACTCGACGCTCCCTTCGAGGAGGGCTTTCAGCGATTTGTACTCGACCTCGTTCTCCTCGAAGGAGAGGTCGTCCACGAAGACGACGAAGCGGAGCCCGCGCTCGCGCAAAGTGTCGAGAACCATCGGAAGCTCGCCGAGGTCTTCTTTGGCGACTTCGATGAGGCGTAATCCTTCCTTCGCCGTCTCGTTCGAGACGGCCTTCACCGTGGACGATTTCCCGGTTCCGGGGAGCCCGTAAAGAAGGGCGTGGTGGGCGGGGAGCCCTTCGATAAAGCGCTTCGTGTTCGCGATGATCGGCGCCCGCTCATTCTCGTATCCGATGAGGTCCCGGAACGAGACGGGGTCGGGGTTCGGAATGGGTTTGAGGGCGCCCTTCTCCCACCGGAAGGCCCGGAAGCGTCCGAAGCGCCCCGCTCCGTGGCGCCGGAAATGCTCGGCGAGCAGCTCGGCGCATTTGCCCCAGTCTTCGGAGGCGGCGAGGGCGCTCGCGACGGCGCATCGCGGAGAGCCGTCGTCGCAGCGTCCGGGGTCGCGCCACGGAACCCACATCCCGCCGAGGCTCGGAACCGTTCTCTCGACCATCTCGAAAAGGGTTTCGGAGTCGAGGTCGAAGAGGAGTTTGAGGGAGCGGAGGTCGCGCCGGACTTGCTCCATGAGGACGGGCGGGACATCTTCCTTCTCCGCGCAGAGGCTGAAAGGGTTTTCGCTGTCGAGGATCGCCGACACCATCCGCGACTGCCAAGCGTCCGGCAAAAGCGGCTCGGTCTCGACGGCGAGCTCCTCCCACAAACGGGCGAGCGACTCCGCGACCTTCCCCGCGTCCGGCATCTCGTCGGAGACGAGATACAAAACCCCGAGCATGCCGCGAGCGGAGGGCGCGTCGAGCGCGTCGCGCATCACCGCGAGGCCGCGCTGTCGGAGCAAAAGCCGATTTATCTCCTCTTTCCTCATCCGGAGAGACACTTTAGCAAAAAGAGGCTTCAGGCTTCAGTAAAACTGTCCACCTCCGCGACGCGTGTCTTTGAATTGACGGTTTTCACCGGATACCGTTCGAGTCCGGCGGGGCTTCTCGGGGGCGAAGGCGGAAGTGTCCGCCTATCAATGGTTGGGAACACCCCGACTCCCCACTTCCGGCGGATGCTCCATAAACGATCCGGGACAAAGAACGATCCGTTCGGGAAACGTCGCCTTCCGCCGAAACAACCATCCGCCGCGCATTTCCTGA
>JACCWD010000185.1 GCA_013697825.1 Rubrobacter sp. | reverse complement strand
CCGTCGGAGGTGATCCGACCCCCGTCGAAGGCGGCTTCGAGGGCGAGGGCCGCCCCGGTTTCGAAACGCGTCGGTTGTGTGGCACAATCGCTCATGGGAGCTTTCCTCCTTTGGCCAGTCGTTGAACAACTAGATAGATGCACAAGATAATTGAACACAGGCCGTTCGATATCCTTTACCAATGCGCGGCAGGCGGATAATCGACTGTTCAATCATTCTGTGCGCCTATCTAGACCGTATACAGGAGAAGGCTCCCTCTCTTCAACTATCTTCGTGAATTATTCGGGCTACGAAGGCGGATCCACTCCGAAAGGTCGGTGCCGAATGCTCCGGCCTTCTTCGCGCCAGAGAAAACCGGAGTGTCTGATGGACGCCTCGGCTCTCACTTCGGTTCACTATCCGAGCTTGTTTGCCGCTCGGCCTCAACTATCTACGCCGCGCCGGTTCACAAGTATTCGAGGCGGTTCTCTATTTCGCTCGGTTCGAGTACTTCGATGATGAGCATGAGGCCATGGATCGTCTCTCCTATAGCCGTCTGCTGTCGCGCGTAGACGATACCCGCGTGTTCCGTTCCCGAGGCATGTAGGCGAAGGAAATCGTCATCCTAGGTAAAAATTACCCGCTCTTCTCGAAGAGCAAAGGCAAGATGTTCCTCGTCGCTCGCGCCGAGCATTCCGGCTTCCGCCGCCGTCAGCGCGACAACGCCGCGCTCCCGCAGACCCTTTACGATCGCCTTCGGCACATGTTCGTCAGTGTGGAGCCGGATCCTCTCAGTCACGCGGCTCTCGCGCCGCGAGCTTTCGAGCCAGCTTCGAGGGGGTGCGGCGGCGAAGCTCTTCAGCGAACGCCTCGCCTCCCCGGATAGATTCGTCTATCTCGGCCCGGTGGTCGAAATAATAGGCGAGCGCGGCGTATACGTCGGCCAGCGTCAGGTCGTACTCGGTGGCGATCTCATCGGCGCTCTTCCCCATCCGCTCGTGCCAGACGACGATGTTTTGAACCGTGATGCGGTGTCCCGAGATCCGGGGCTTGCCCCCCGCGACGCCGGGCGTTATTTCAATGTGTTCGTTCGAAACTATGTCCATGAGCGAATTGTACCGGAACGAAAAACCGGGACACCCAATGGCTGACCTTCGTAACGAAGGACTCATCTATACAATGGCGTTCGAGAACAAGGAGCCTGCAATGAACCAAAAAAGAAGAAACATCGTCACCCGAGAGCCCGAAGTAATGAGCGGCGAACTCGTCTTCGCCGGAACCCGCGTCCCGGCGCGGACGCTCGTTGACTACCTCGAAGTCGGACATTCCCTCGACGGCTTTCCGACCGTCAGCCGTGAGCAAGCGGCAGCGTATCTGCGAATGACGCTCGAAGTGGCCGAGGGTTTCGCCGGGGTGCGTCCTGCTTGACGAAAATATGGATCGAAGGATAAAGCGTTTCTTCGATGAAGTTCATAGAATCGCCACCGTTCAAGAATGCGGCTGGGCTGGAAAGAAGAATGGAGAACTACTCCGACTCGCGCAAGACGACTTCGACGCCTTCGTCACCACGGATCGGAACATCCCCCACCAGCAAAATATCGCCTCTTTCGACCTCGCCGTTGTCATCCTCGAAGCCGCGGGCAACGCCATCGAAGATTTGACGCCGCTTATGGAGCGGGTGAACGCCGCGCTCGAAACATCCCGAACCCGGCACCACATCGCGCATCTCCGAGCGCCGAACGTGAAGCCGCCTCAACCCGGCTCCCCGATCCTCCCCTCCACTTTCTCCACGTACTTCTTCGGCTTCGACTTCCTTTCCAAGCCGCTCGCGGCCATATACCGGACTTTGCCGAAGACCGCTCGTTCTTTCCAGCCTTGATCGTGCATCCCGAACACCCACGCGACGTTGGCGTATGAGTTCGGGTCGCGCCCGTCGAGGAAGTATTTGTTGTTGAGATACAGCGTTGTGCGGAAAGCATGCTCGGGAGTATTCGACCATTCGAGGATCTTCTTCCCCCAATACATCCGCATGTAATTGTGCATGTACCCGGTGTGGATCATCTCCCTCATGGCGGCGTTCCAATATTCGTCGTGCGTCTCGGCGTTCTCTAATTGCTTCGCCGTGTATGTGTGTTCGCGGGCATCGTCTTTGTGTTCTTCGAGAGTCTTCTTCGCCCAGTCCGGGAGGCACGAGAATTTGTCATAGTCCGGCTCGTAGAAAACGAAGTTCATCGGAAGCTCGCGCCGGACGATGAGTTCTTCGAGATATGAGTCGATGTTCTCCTCGCCCGCGCCGGACTTTTGTATTTCGAGGGCGATGTAGATCGGCGATATATGGCCGAAATGCAAATATTTGCTCATGTGCGACACGTCGTCGGTCTGTGGCTGGTTCCGGTTCTCCGTGTATGAGGCGAACCTTTTTTCGAGAAACTCCGAAAGCACCCTCTTCGCCTCGGAGGTTCCGCCTTTGTAAAGGTGGCCGAGCGAGCCGACGCTCCGGTCGAGATCCATGCCGTCGAGGATGCTTTCGATGTCCGAGAGGTCGAGGCCGTCCGCGCTCATGTTCACGGAGCCTTTCTCGATATCCGTCGGTTCGAGTTCGACGAGGAAGTCTTCGAGATGCTTCCGTATTTTCGGACGGAGCGTCCGGGCGGCGTATTCCTTTTTGTCCGAAGCGAGTTCGACGGGGACGACGACGTCGGACTCGATTTGCGCGACGGGGCATTCCGCCTTCTTCGCCACGTTTTCGCGCCACTCTTTTTGATGGCGCAAATATCCGCGGTCGGTGACGAGGAGCGAGGCTTCCTTCGCGGCCTCGATGGCGACTTCGTCGGGCGGGCCGCTCCGGACGGCCATCTTTATGCCCCGCTTTTTCAGCGCGGCCTCCACGTCCGCGAGTCCTTCGAGCATGAAGGCGTAGTGGCGGAGGTTCGCCTCGGGATAGTCGTCGGTGAGTCCGAAGACGACGAGGAGGCGGCTGTCGAGGTCGTTCGCTTTTTGGATAGCGTATTCGAGGGCGTGGTTTTGTTCGGCTCGGACGGAGGCTTGCATCCAGTAAAGGACGTGGCCGCCGTCCCGGACATCTTTATCGTTGAGGAGCTTTACGCGCTCTTTTCGTATCTCCCGCGTCGCCAAATTCTCTTCCCCTTCGAGGGTTCGTTGTCCGCTTCTTCGAGCATAGGCGATCATTTCCTCGGGGGGTGGAAGAGGAAACACTTTCGGGCCACGCGGAAAGGCATGGGGCCGTCGTTCGGATGAGCGTGTGATCGTGCTTCGGCAAGCCCCCGTCGCGGTTTCAGGCGGTCCTCTCCGCGCCCTTCTCATATGCCGCGGCGCTCTTCGCGTGCCATTCGAGGAGATCCTCGCGGAGCGTGGCGAGCTTTCCGCCCCCCTCCCCCCCGGCGAGGTTCCGCGTCTCCATCGGATCGCGGCGGAGGTCGTAGAATTCCTCCGGCTGCTTGCCGAAATGGTAAATGTACTTCTCGAAGCCCTCGATGCGGGCCATGCTCACAAGGTCGGGTCGGCACGAGAAGCGGAGGACTCGATCCTCGGAAAGAGGGCGCATGAAAGAGTCGCCGGGATATTCCCCTCCCTCCACCGCGAAGCCGAGCATGTCGGCGATGGTCGGGGGGAGGTCGGTCAATTGGATCGGCTCCCGAAGAACCACTCCCCCGTCGAAACTTTGCGGATCATGGACGACGAACGGGACGCGAAGCCCCTCCTCGTACGGGACGCCGTCGTGGCCCTTCACGCCATGCTCCCCGAAAGCCTCGCCGTGGTCGCCGTAGACTATGAAGATCGTGTCCTCGTAAATCCCGAGTTCCTTGTATTGCTCGATGATGTTCCTCGTCCAGAAATCGTCGTAGTGGACGTTGTTGAGATACCGGTCGAGCATCGCGTTCGCCGAACCTCGGGCGAACTTCTTCGTCCCGTACCGATCGATGAGCCGGTATTCGTGGTGGGGCGTCACGCCGAGATACATCACGAACGTCGGGGAGTCGGCGTTCTCCGTGAGCCACTCGCGGCTCGGGGGGAGCATGATGTCGTCTTCGTATCCGAGATAGTTCGACATTTGATAGCCCGTCGTGTCCATGTCCTCGAACGCCGCGAAGTGGTCGTATCCGAAGTTCCGGACGTGGACGCGGCGATCCTCGAACGCCTCCGTCGCCGACTGGAACCACGCGCTTTTATATCCATGCTCCCCGAGAAGCGTCGGGAGCGAGCGAGCCGGAATCCCACCGGGCCTCGACTCGATGATGTCCGTGTCCGGGTGCGGATAGAGTCCCGAGTGGAGCGATGTCACCGCCTTCGAGGTATGCGGCGTCGTCGTGTACGCCCGCTCGGCGAGGAGGCTGTTCTTGGAAAGCTCTGCGAGGTATGGCATCGTCCCGAGGTCTTTGTTGTACGGGGTCGTCGAATGGTACCGGGTGGATTCGAGGTGGATGAGGGCGACGTGGCGCTTTCGGGTTCGCGGGGTGGCGATGAGCTTGAGGCGAGAGAGGTCGGCGGCGTCCGGCACCCGGCTCGCGGCCTCCGCCATCTCGCCCTCCTCGATCCCCGTGGCGATCAAATTGGACACCGGGGAGCGCGAGACCACCCCCCCCTTCCCCGCCGCCGACGGCGGAAAGAGCGACTCCCGAAAGAGTATGAACCCGGCCCCCGCCCCGGCCCCCGCCGCGATGAAACGCCTTCGCGTCATCCCGGAGCGCCCCGCGCCGGAAGGCTCCGGGCCGTGGGACTCCGCCTCCGGAGAGCCTCCCCTCCTCGAAAGGGCGAAATACAAAAGCGGCGGGCCGAAGAGCATATAGAGCGCGGCCCCGGCGAGGAGCGCCCAAACGAGGAGCGAGGACTCGCTCGACACCGCGCCCGTGGCCTCTGTGGGGGTGGCGAGGTAATAAGTGACGACGCTGTAGTCGAGCGTGGTTCCGGTGGTTTCGAGGTATCCGTATGCGATGGTCGAAATAACGGCGATCAAGGCGGCGGAGACGTGGAGCAAAACGGCGGCGGCGATTCGAGGCAAACCACTCCGGAACACGGCGAACACCCCGACCCAAAACACGGCGTACCCGAGAGCGAACATGAGATCGGAGTTGAGAAGCCCGGCGACTCGCCATATCCCGGCCTCGTCGTCCTTGACGAGTATCCCCGCAACCCGGAAAGCCGTCGTATACAAAAACAGCGGCGCGAAGAGAAGGGCGAGGTATACCCAGTCGCCCACACCTAAAAGACTCCGCGTCCCTCGGCGGGCCGCTCGCCATATCCTCCGCATGACGAGGGATTATACAGCGAAGATGCGTTTAGCCGCGAACAAGCCCCTCCAGCCAAATACCGCCGACCGCCAGCTTTCTGGTTTTCGCTGACGGCTGAAAGCTGAAAGCCGACGGCGCGGCGAGCCGGAGGTTCGCCGCTACTTCGGCTCGAAGTCGAGGGCGGCTGAGTTCAGACAGTACCGCTTCCCGGTCGGGGCGGGGCCGTCGTCGAAGACATGCCCGAGGTGGGCGTCGCAGGCGGCGCAAAGAACCTCGGTGCGCTTCATGAAGAGAGTCCGGTCGGATTCATAAGCGACGTTCTCGTCGGTCATCGGCTCCCAGAAGCTCGGCCATCCGGTCCCGGAATCGTACTTCGTCTCGGAGGAGAAGAGCGGGGTTCCGCAGCAAACGCAGTTGTATTTCCCGGCGTCCTTCGTGTTCCAATGCTG
Organism: Rubrobacter sp.; assembly: GCA_013697825.1. GTDB lineage: Bacteria > Actinomycetota > Rubrobacteria > Rubrobacterales > Rubrobacteraceae > JACCWD01. The sequence continues at coordinate 7,230 of JACCWD010000185.1, read as the reverse complement.
GCCGGAGAAGGCCCGTTCGGTTCCTTTCTTGCGGGCCACGCGGTATTGCTCGGGGGTGAGCTTCGCCCACCATTCGTCCTCGGTTTTCTCGACTCTCTCGGGGTGTTTCGATGTATCGGTCATGCGGGGATTTTATCAGCCGCTCCGCGACCCGCGAAGCGCCCCCATGTCCTCGAAGAATTCGCAGCGGTCGCCGCCCTTCCGCTTCGCCTCGTACATCGCGGCGTCGGCTTCGCGGAGGAGGATGTCCGGCTCGGCTGCGCCGATGGCTCCGAGGGAGGCTCCGATGCTCGCGGTGACCTCCGCCTCCATCCCGTCCCCCATCTTTATGGCCGGCCTCAGTCCGGCGGAGATCCTCTCCGCTATGCGCGACGCGACGCCGCGATCCACGTTTTCGAGGAGGGCGACGAACTCCTCTCCGCCGAGCCTCGCCACGGTGTCCTCCGGGCGGAGCGAGGCCCGCACCCTCCCCGCGACCTCGACGAGGAGCGAGTCCCCGGCCTCGTGTCCGAAGCGGTCGTTTACGGATTTGAAGTCGTCGAGGTCGAGGAAAAGGACGGCGACGGGGCTTTCGCCGCGCTTGGCGAGGGCTTGCTTCAGGCGGTCCATGAAGAGGCGGCGGTTCGGGAGGCTCGTGATCGGGTCGTGGAGAGCTTGATACTCGAGCCTCTCTTCGAGCCGTTTCCTCTCGGTGATGTCGTGGAGGACTCCCGACGACCCGGCGTGCCTCCCGCCTTCGTCCACCCCCGACTTGAATCTCGCCTCGAAGACCCGCTTCTCGCCGCCCTTCGTGCGGAGGACGGCCTCGTGTCCGCTCCCGACCCTGGCGAAGTCGCCGAGCGAGGCGCCGCCCTCCTCGGGGCATGCGACCTCCCGGCTCACCACGAACTCGTCGAAGGTCTTCCCGAGGGTCTCCTCGGAGGTGAAGCCCATGACGCGCTTCCACGCCGGGTTGAGAAACGAGATGCGTCCGGCGGCGTCGGTCTGGAAGATCACATCGCTCACCGCCTCGACGACGGTCCGGTACTTCTCCTCGCTCTCGGCGAGGCGCCTCTCGGCCTCCTTGCGGCGGGTGATGTCTTGAACGTGGGTGACGAAGTGGCTCGGCCCCCCGGCGGAGTCCCGGACGAGCGAGACGTCGGAGATCGCCCACACCACGCCCCCGTCCTTCCGAATATACCGCTTCTCGACGTTCACGCTCCCGACATTCCCGATGAGCATTTGCCGGGTTCTTTCGCTTCCCATCGCGAGGTCGCCGGGGTGGGTTATGTCCGACGAGGCGAGGGACGTGAGTTCGTCTTCGGTGTACCCGAGCATCGCGCAAAACGCCGCGTTCACCGCCAAATACCTCCGGTCGAGGCCGTTTATGGACACCCCCGCCGAGGCGTTCTCAAACGCGCCCCGGAAGCGGGCCTCGCTCTCGTGGAGCCTCTCCTCGGCCTCCTTGCGGGCCGTGACGTCGAGCGCCACGCCGCGCCAGAGGAGCGGCCCCCCGTCCTCCCCGAAGACGACCCTCCCCTCGTCCCGAATCCACACCGTCCGCCCGTCGGCGGCCCGGACGCGGTACTCGACGCTGAAAGTCCCGCAGTCCGCGCCGGACATCCCGGCGGAGGTCAATTCATCGAGGTCGTCGGGGTGAACCGCCTCGCGCCAGAAAAGGGGGTTCGACTCGTGGATGCCCTTCGGATAGCCGAGGAGGTCTTCTATTTGCGGGCTTACGTAAAGAGCCTTCCCCGTCGCCGTCTCCGCGACGTATGTGACGCCGGGGACCTCCTCGACGAGCATCCGGTACTCCTCTCGGGCGCCCTCGATCTCCCCTTCGGACTCCTTCCTCTCCGTGATGTCATGGAGGACGCCGTGCGAAAACCAAAGCCCCCTCGACTCGGAGCGGAGCATCACAGCCTCGTTTCGGACCCAAAGCGCCTCGCCGCCCTCCGGAACGACCCGATACTCCTCGTAAAGTGGGCTTCGAGTCTTTCGGTGGATGCGGTGTGCCTCGGCGACCCTCTCGCGGTCTTCGGGGTGGATCCGGGCGAGTTCGGAGTTTCCGAAGAGGCCCTCCGGCGGGACGCCGAGTATGGCTTCGATCTGCGGGCTCACATACTCGACCGAATACTCCGCTTCCGAGCTTTCGTCGAAGACGACGAGGTACGTGACGGCGGGTATTTGCTCGACGAGGGTGCGGTACCTCTCCTCGGCGTCGCGTAGACGCGCCTCGTCCTCTTTGCGGGCGGTGATGTCGCGCGAGACGGAGATGATGCCGCGCACCTCGGGGTCGTGGAGAAGATTGTTCCCGACCGACTCCAGCCAACGCCACGAGCCGTCCTTGTGGAGCCACCGGAACTCGAGCGGCTCGCTCACGCCCGGCTCGGAGGCGACCTTCCCGAGGGCTTCGAGGCCATCCTCGATGTCGTCGGGATGGAGGCGATCCATCACGCTCCCCCCCACGAGCTCCCCCGCCTCGAAGCCGAGAACCCTCTCCACGGAAGGGCTTTCGTAGCGGACCTCCCCGTCGGCCCCGATGATGGTGACGATGTCCGAAGCATGGCGCATGAGGATGCGCGCGATATCCCCACGCCCCTCCGAACCGTTCGATTCCGAAGAATGTCCACCCTCCGTCAAGCGTCTCTCCAGCATGTCGTGCTTCCCGGCAATTTCCCTCCCCATAAACTATACACACAGCGGATATTAATAGTTTTGCCCCGTTTCCAAAATTTTAGCCGCGCGAAAAGAGCCGGGATCGAAAGCCGCCCGGTGCTAAAAGAGAAGGACGGCCACCACATCCCTCCACCCATATTCGAAGACGCGCCATCGGCGATTCACGGAGGATGAGTGGCGCGGTCGAGCCGCATACGGCCTCACTCGAATGTGCGGTTTTCGAGCGCTTCCTCGAAGGCTCCGCGCTCGCCGTCGGAGAAAAGCACGAAGCGGACGAGGCGCACGCCCGCGAGCCGCCCGGCCTCTCCGGCGACGGCGCGGATGGAAACCTCGGCGGCCTCCATGATCGGGTACCCGAAGACGCCCGTCGAAATAGCCGGGAACGCGACGGACTCGAGTCCGGCCCCCTCCGCGAGCCGGAGCGAGTTCCGATAGCAATTCGCGAGGAGTTCGTCGGAGGGTTCGTCGCTCCCGTACACGGGGCCGAGGGCGTGGATGACGCGCTCGTTCGGGAGGTCGTGCGCCCCCGTTATGACAGCCTCCCCCGGCTGGATCGGGGCGAGCGGGCGGCACTCCTCGGCGAGGCCCGGCCCGGCCGCTTTGTGTATCGCCCCGGCGACCCCGCCGCCGGGCATGAGCTCGGCGTTCGCGGCGTTTACGACGGCGTCCACGCCGGGCTGCTCGACGATGTTCCCCCGGACGACCTCGATCTCCACGCCGCCGAAAGCCCTCTTCATCGCGTCGTCCTTTCGTTCGAATACACTTTTTTTCCGGCTCGCCACACAGCCTCGACGGAGAGGTCGGGGGCGAGGACGGCGACGTCGGCGTCGTAGCCGGGGAAGAGGCGGCCTTTTCGCCTTCCCTCGCCGATGAGCCTCGCGGGGGTGGACGAGGCCATTCGGACGGCCTCGGCGATGGTGCATCCGGTGAAGGCGAGAATATTTCGGAGGGCTTCGTTCATGGAGAGTACGCTCCCGGCGATGGCGCCGCTCCCGAGCCTCGGGACACCGTCCTCGACGTATACGTTCCGGGTCGCGAGGGCGTATTCGCCGTCGCCCATTCCGGCGGCGGCAATGGCGTCGGTGACGAGGCAAAGTCGGTCGGGGCCGAGCATGCGGAAGGCGAGGGCGGCCATCTCCGGGTGGACGTGGAGGCCGTCGGCGATGAGGCCGCACACCGCCCTCGGGTGGGCGAACGCCGCTCCGGGGAGTCCGGGGTCGCGGTGGTGGAGCGGACTCATCGCGTTGAAAAGGTGCGTCACCCCCGCCGCCGCACGGTCGAGCGCGGCGTATGAAACCTCGAACGACGCATCCGAATGCCCCGCCGAGACGGCTATGCCCCGGTTTTTCGCAAGCTCCATAAGCTCGCGCGAGCCTTCGATCTCCGGGGCGAGGGTGAGCATCCGGACGGGGGCGAGCTCCGTGAGCCGTTCGAGGTACGCCCCGTCCGGCGACGCGATGTTCGACGCCGGATGCGCCCCCTTCTTCCCGATGTTTATGAACGGCCCTTCGAGGTGGACGCCGAGCGACCGCGCTCCGGAGTGCGGCGCGTTTATCCCGGCGGCGAGCTTCGGGAGGGCTTTCTCATAAAGGCTCTCGGGGGCGGTTATGACGGTCGGAAGGTACGCCGTCGTACCGGTGGCGAGGAGGCTTTCGGAGAGCTTCGGAAGGCTCTCGGGCATCGTCGCGGCGTCCACGCCGAACGCGCCGTTCACTTGAAGGTCTATGAAGCCGGGGCATATGAGCGAGTCGGGGTGCGCGTGGACTTCGTCGGCCCCCGCGGCGAGCGAGTCATCCGGGGCGATGTCGAGGATCGCGCCGTCTTCGAGGAGGGCGGTTCCCTCGTCCCAGACTTCGTAGTCGGTCACGACGCGGCCGGTAAGAGCGGTTTTCATAACGACCGTCCCCGAGGTGCTCCGACGAACCCTTCGCCGGGCTTTCGCCGCCCGTCCGGGCAAGTGGCGGACGAAGCGTGATGGTGGACTGGAATGCCGAGGCGCGCGGTTTTGCTCATTTCGTCCTCCCTGTGGGGTCTTCGCCCATAATTATGTCATCCGCGAGTTCCTCGATGTTCGGGTCGGGCCTCACGTCCGGGACTCGGGCCATGAAGAAGATCGCCGCGACCATGACCATGGCGAGCGTGCCGATGGAGATACGGTACGCGAGCGAGCCGAGGTCGCCGAGCAAAAGCAAAATCGCCGCCGTGATCGCCGGTCCCGCGACCGCCGAGACTTTCCCCGCGAACGTGAATATGCCGAAGAACTCGCCCAATTTTTCGGGCGGCGAGAGGGCGATGAGCATGGGCCGGCTCACCGTCCATGTCGCCCCGAGCGCGACGCCGACGATGGGGCCGGCGAGATAAAGCATCCACGGTCCGAGGGCGAAGGCTGTCATGAGGATCGAGACGAGCCACAAAACGAGGACGGCCATGAGCGTCCGTTTCGGGCCGAACCGGTCGGTGGCGAAGCCGAAGCCGAAGGAGCCGACGATGGCGAAGATGGTCGAGAAGAGGATGAGCGTCGTGACCTCGGAGCTTCCCATGCCGAAGACCTCGTTCGCATAGAGGGCGGTGTTCGTGACGGCGGTGTTCGCGGCATCGGTATAAAGAAGCGTGGCGATCATGAAGGTTCCCATTCCGGCGTAGTTTCGGATGTTCCTCACGGTGGAGATGACATCCCGGTACGCCGAGAGGATAGAGACGGGGCGCGGCTCGCGGAGCTTCGGGTCGGGGACGAGGAAGAAAGCGGGGAGGCTGAATATGAGATAAAGAACGGCGGTCGGGATGAAGGCGTTGGCGGTCACCCCGCCCGGCTGTATCCACGCTCCGAGGATGCCGAGGAAATCACGGATGGCATCCGACTGCGCGACTATGGCTCCGAGGGTGAGGAGTGCGAAGATGGAGCCGAAATATCCGACGGCGGTTCCGTATCCGCTCACCTTCCCGGCTCCGCGCCCCCTCGCCACGCTCGGAAGGAGGGCGTTGTAAAAAACGAGGGCGGACTGATAAGCCAAATCGGCGGCTATGAAGAGGGCCACTCCGATGACGACTCCGCCGGAGACGCCGAGGGCGGCGGTGAGTACGACGGAGATGAGGGTGAAAACTATGAGATACGGAATCCTCTTTTGGCGGAAGTCGGCGATGGAGCCGAGCATGGGGGCGGTGAGGAGGACGAGGAGGGCGGCGAAAGCGGCGGCGGAGTTCACGATCCACGCCCCGGAGCCGGCGACCTCCTCGGAGATCCAAAGCGGAAAATACACGGTGAGAATACTGACGGCGAAGATGGTGTTCGAGAAATCGTAGATGGCCCACGCCCACACGGAAATGGTGGAGGATTTTCGGCTCGCGTGCGGCGGGGCGCTCATGGAGGGAGTATAAGGTTTCAGGTTTCAGGCATCAGGTTTCAGCTTATATGGCCGCCCCCGGTTTCGACCACGCTCCCGGAGCGCACCTCGAACGCGAGTCGGCCCCGCGCCCGAGACGGGGCTTCGCCCCGATGGTTTTTCCTGGAACCTGAAACCCGATGCCTGAAGCCTAAAGAGGCCCGCCCCCTTTTGCCGGGGGACGGGCCTCTTCTCAAAGAATTTATTCGCTAGACGCTATCAGCCGGGCCACGAGACGTGGACGTGGCCGTAGTGAGCGCCGTCGCCCCATGGAACCCATGTGTATGCGGGGCCGTTGTAGTTCGTGAAGCGCGAGTAGAAATCGTCGTTCCACATTATGTAGTCAATGCCGTACGAGTCCATGTTCGCGGCGAGGTGGTCGGCGACTTGCTGGCCAAGAGCGGTGTTCGATCCCACCATGAAGTCAACCGCGAGGCTCTCGTGCGGGGAGTGTCCGGGGTACGTCGTGGCCGGAACCCCGAACATCTGCGAGACGCTGTTCGCGACCTGCGCGACGTGCGGCTGCCACGGGCCGTTCGCGCTCGCCCCCGGCCCCTGCAAGTTCCCGCCTCCGGTGCTTCCACCCGTGGTGCTTCCGGTGGTGCCTCCACCCGTGCTTCCACTCGCGTCCCCGGTGGTGCTTCCGCTCGTGTTTTCAGCGGGCGGGGCCGCGGCGGTGTCGGCGGGCGGCTGATATTGCTGTTCGTCAATGGTTTCGACGGTCTCCGTCTGGTTGACGGTCTCGGTCGGGGCGGGTTCGACGGGCGGCTGGAATTGCTCTTCTATGGTCTGCTGCGACTGCTCCTCGGCGGCGGCGGCTTGAAGGGCTGCCTGCTCCTCGGCGGCCGCTTGCTGATCGGCGAGTTCGGCGGCGGCTCGCTCCTGCGCGGCGATCTCCGCCTGAAGCGCGGCTTCCTCTTCGGCCTGGCGGGCGGCCTCCTCGTTGTCGGCGATCTGCGCCTGGCGGGCCGCCTCTTCCTCGGCGAGCTCGGCCTGGCGCTCGGCCTCGGCAGCGGCCTGGCGGGCGGCCTCTTCCTCAGCCTGGCGGGCGGCCTCCTCTTCTTCTACGGCTTCCTCCTGCGCGGCAAGCTCCGCCTGGCGGGCCGCCTCTTCCTCGGCGAGCTCGGCCTGGCGCTCGGCCTCGGCGGCGGACGCGAGCTCGGCCTGTATCTGCTCCTCGGCGGCCTCCCTC
>JACCWD010000182.1 GCA_013697825.1 Rubrobacter sp. | reverse complement strand
CGGAGGGCCGTGGAGCTCGACGGGCTGCTGGGTTCCCACGAACTCGCCGACAGGGTGTGTGGGGCGTTCGGTTGCCCGCATCACGAGCATCTCTCCATTCCCCAGGAGGTCGCTTGATCATGCAATAAGTACATAAACCTCGAAACCTTCCGCAAAAACGGGGAGGGGGTGGAAACTCCGCTGTGGTTCGCGGAGGAGGGCGGCATTTTGTATGCCCGAACCTTCGAGAGGACGGGGAAGGCGAAGAGGCTCCGGCGGGAGTCGCGGGCGCGTGTGGCCCCGTGCGACGTGCGGGGGAAACCGAAGGGCGAATGGGCCGGGGCGGAGGCGTGGATCGCGGACTCCGAGTCCGAGGAAGCGAAGAGGGCGGACACGCTCCTCAACGAGAAGTACGGGCTTTTGAAGCGGATCATCGAACCCGTCGTCGCGCTTCGTCACGGGAGGGTCGTGGTAGTCGCGATCCGGCCGGAGGCTATCCCCGGCGAAACATCCGGCGAAGCATGAACGCGACGATGACGGCGAGCGAAGCCGGAGCGGCGACCGCGGATATTCTTCCGGCGAGGATCATGCGCCGAAAAGTCTTCGCATCGTTGAGCCTCGGGAACGGCTCGTCGGGAACGGGGGTGTCGAGGAACTCGCACAACGGCCCCCATCCCTCCTTCACGTCGTAGACGAGAAGCCGCTCGGGGCGGGACGTTCGCTTTCACCTCTTCGGTGTGCCGCTCGAAGACGGAGATCGCATGCTCCCGGTCCTCGAAGCGACCGTCGAAGGTTCCTCGCCATATGAGGTCGTTCACCATCCTTCCGGTTCTTTTCATGCGCGGCGCGACGAGGCCCGCGATCTCGAAGAATGGGGAGCCGGACTCGGGGTTGCTCGCGTTGTAAATCGTCTTCATCGTGCTTTCGTGCCATCGGACGGGGTCTCGCACCGTGAGGATGATTTTCGCCTCGGGGTATTCGTCCATGAGTTCCCCGTAGAAAGAGCATGCCGGCCAGTCAACGGCAGACTCGTAGTTTCGGAAGATTTCCCGCCATTCCACGGACTCGCCCCTCGCGGCCCTCTCCCAGAAAATTCCGTGCGACGGATATTTGAAGAGTTCGGTCATATGGTAGCAAGGGCCGAAGCCAAGCCTTTCGAGGGCGGCCTTCAACGACATCGTGCCTGTGCGGCCGAAGCCCGCGCCTATGATTTTCACGGTGCCACCTCCATCGCCCGCTCTTGAATTTGGCCGCCAGCGGGTATGATAGCCTCGTTTGAGAATACGAGTCTAAGAAAGGAAAAGCATGGCGCAGCCCATAGACGTATATTTCTGGCCGACCCCGAACGGGAACAAGATCACGATCTTCCTCGAGGAAGCCGGGCTTCCGTACAACATCATCCCCATAAACATCGGGGCGGGCGACCAATTCAAGGAAGAGTTCCTCGAGTTCTCCCCGAACAACAAAATGCCCGCGATCATAGACCCCGAAGGCCCGGACGGACAGCCGATAAGCATCTTCGAGTCCGGCGCCATTCTCGTGTACCTCGGCGAGAAGACGAGCAAATTTCTCCCGGTGGACGCGAGAAGCCGCTACCGGACCATCGAGTGGCTCATGTTCCAGATGGGCGGGGTCGGCCCGATGCTCGGCCAAAACCACCACTTCCGCCAGTACGCCCCCGAGAAAATCGAATACGCCATAGACCGGTACACGAACGAGGCGACGCGCCTTTACAACGTCATAGACAAGCGCCTCGAAAACAACGAGTTCATCGCCGGGGGCGAATACACCATCGCCGACATGGCGATATGGCCGTGGCTCACGAACCACGAAAATCAAGGGCAAGACCTCGGCTCGTTCCCGAACCTCGCCCGGTGGTATTGGGAGATGGACGCCCGCCCCGCCGTCAAAACGGCGATGGAGAAAGGGAAGAAAGTCTCCGAGTCCGGCCTGACGATGGACGACGCGGCGAAGGAGCAGCTTTTCGGGGGGAGCCAGTACCAGAGGAGATAGCTTTTGGCTCGCTTCGCTCGCGACTTTTAGCCGTTGGCAATTAGCCGTCAGCTAAAAACAAAGAGAGGCTCCACGGAGGAAAGTTCCGTGGAGCCTCTCCTTGTTTTCGGCTTTATTCGGGGAAGGTCACGTCGCTTACGGTGACGTTCACTTCGGTGACTTCGAGGCCGGTGAGGGTTTCGACTCTTTTTATGACGTTCTTCCTCACGTCGTCGGTCACTTTGTGGACGGGGTTTCCATATACGACGTTCAGGGTGAGATCCACCGCCGCCTGCTCCCCACCGACCTCGACGGAAACCCCTCGCGTTCCTCCTCCGCCGGAGAGGCCGCCGACGAACTCGCCCACCGTCCGGGAAGTGTCTCCGGGAATGCTCGTCCCGCCGTGGGAGGGATCGACACCCTCCACCTCGCCGACCGCCCGACCCGCGATCGCCGATACGACCGCGTCGCCTATGGTCGTGCTTCCGCAGTCGCTTTCGAGCGGATTCGTTCTCTTCTCCGACATCTGGACTCCCTCCCTCGCTTTCTCCCAGCACTATTGAGAATACCCCACACGGCCTCGCCTCGCATGCATGCACTATACCCGTGTACACTGTTCTCGTGTGAAAAATCGAGAGGTTTTTGGATGAAGAACATCACTTTGAGTGCGGATGAGGCTTTGATCGAGGCGGCGCGCGAGAGGGCGCGCGCGGAGGACACGATTTTGAACGAGCAGTTCCGGCATTGGCTGGCGTATTATGCGCGGAGCGAGCGTCGGGCCGAGGAGGCGATGGCGGTGGTTCGGGAGTTGCGCGGGAAGCTCCGCACGGGCGGTCGAAAGTTCACTCGGGATGAAATGAATGAGCGGTGATTTCATAGACTCGAACGCATAAAAAGAGACTCCCGGAAACTTTCTCCGAGGAGCCTCTTTCTTGCGATGGCGCGATCTTTGGCGACGAAGCCCGCCAACTAACGACACTACGGTGGATCCCAGACTCTGTTTCTTTTCGCCAAAAATACGTAAATTGCGTGATGCGCCCGCTTGCGCGGAGTGTCATAGTTCATGCGTCGGGGGAGTCGCCGACACCATGAAAGTCCATATGAGAGGCAAGGTGTCAGGCGAATGAGTACGCTTCGGACGGGGATCTCGAAAGCAATGACCATGAAAACGGTGGGAGCTTTGCTCCTCTTTCTCGCCGCGCTCCTCCTCTTCGCGGCGAGTCCGGCGCGGGCGGCGGAGTTCACGGTGACATCCAACGCCGACTCGGGCGAGGGGACGCTCAGGCAGGCGATAGATGCTGCCAACGCCAACGCCGAGGCAGACACCATAACCTTCAACCTGCTGGAAGGAGAGCGCAAGATCACGCTCAAAGGGCAGGTCGAGATCCGATCGAGCCAGCCCCTCACGATAGACGGCGCGGAGGAGGTGACGCTGAGCGGCGGCAATACCAACCGGATATTGTTCGTGAACAACAGTACCCTCACGCTGCGCGCTCTGACGCTCACAGACGGCAACGATGGCGGCTTTGACAGCGGCGGCGCCATCTTCTCCAACGCAGGAAGCACGCTTACGGTAGAGGGTTCTACCTTCTCACAGAACAGCGCGACATTCTTCGGCGGCGCCATCCGCAACAATGGCACGATGACGGTATAAGACTCCACCTTCTCACAGAACAGCGCGGGCTTCGGCGGTGGCGGCATCTTTTCCAACACCGACAGCGTCATCACAGAGAACCCGAACCCTGAGGCGCGCACCGCCATAAGGAACTCCACCTTCTCAGCCAACACCGCCGCCCTCGGCTCGGGAGGTGGCGTCTTCAACGACAACGGCCTCACCGTCATAGAGAACACCACCATCACCAACAACTCCGCCTCCTCGGACGGAGGGGGAGGCGTGGCGAGCTTCGGGAGCAGTACAACCCGCACCGATGTATCGTCCTCGATCATCGCCGCCAACGCGAACACCGACGTGGACTTCGTCAGCGGGAACACAAACACCTTCCGGTCGAACGGCCACAACCTCATCGGGGACGGCAACGCCACGGGAGCCTTCAACCAGACAGGGGATCAAACCGGAGTAGACGACCCCGGCCTCGAAGCCCTCGCCGACAACGGCGGCCCGACCGACACCCACGCCGTCGAAGAAAACAGCCCCGCGCTCGACAAGGGCAAAAGCAACGGCCTCGGTGAAGACCAGCGCGGCGTGATCCGCCCGTTCGACTTCCCCGGAGTCGAAAACGCCGAGGGCGGAGACGACTCGGACATAGGCGCCTTCGAGCGCAACCCCGGTACCTTGCAATTCTCCGGCGCCACGTACAACGTCGGCGAGGACGCGGGCGACGCCACCATAACCGTCACCCGCACCGGCGGCGCCGACGGCGCGGTCGGCGTCGGCTACGCGACCTCCGACGGCGGCACGGCCACCGCCGGCTCCGACTACACCGAGACCTCCGGTGCCCTCACCTTCGCGGACGGTGAGACGGAGAAGACCTTCCGCGTCCCGATCACGAACGACGCCATAGACGAACCCGACGAGACGGTGAACCTCACCCTTTCCGGCCCGACCGGCGAAGCCGCGCTCGGCGTCCGAAGCACCGCCACACTCACCATCGCGGACAACGACGACCCCCCGTCCCTGAGCATAGCCGACGTCGCCGTCATCGAAGGCGACACCGGAACCGTCGCCGCGGACTTCACCGTCTCGCTCTCGGCGACTAGCGGCAAGACCGCGACGGTGGACTTCGAGACAACCGACGATACGGCGATCGCGCCGGGCGACTACGCCTCCACGAGCGACACGCTCACCTTCGAGCCGGGCCAGACGCAAAAAACCATCACCGTCAACGTAAACGGCGACACGGCGGTCGAGGACGACGAGACGTTCAAGGTCAACCTCGATAACCCGGACAACGCCACGATCTCCGACGATACCGGCGTCGGCACGATAGAAAACGACGACGAGGCGCCCGTCGCGCCCCCGAAGAACCCGAAGAACCCGAAGGCGCCCGTCGCGCCCCCGACATCGAACCCGAACGCATGCACCATAATCGGCACTCCGGGTAGCGACATCCTCCGGGGAACTCCGGGACGCGACGTGATCTGCGGCGGAGCGGGCAACGACATCCTCTACGGCTTCGGCGGTAACGACCTTCTCATCGGCGGCCCCGGAAACGACATCCTCCGCGGCGGCGCCGGAAACGACACCCTCCACGGCGGCGCCGGACGCGACATCCTTCGTGGCGAGGGCGGCAACGACCGCCTGGATACCCGCGACGGCGTGAGAGGAAACGACGTGGCGAACGGCGGGCCTGGCAGGGACAGTTGCGTCGCCGACGCACGGGACATAAGAAGAAGCTGCCCGTAAAAACAGCGAACCCGTCGGCGAACAAAATAGGCTCCCCGGAAACTTTCTCCGGGGAGCCTCTTCGGTTGATGGATTTCTACTTTACGACGAGACCGTCTCCTTCGCGGTGAAGGTGAGTTCGTCGCCTTCGGAGCCGTCGCTCTTTTTGTCCACGAGGACGGTCGAGCCTTCGGGGAAGTCGCCCTCGATGAGGCGGCCCGAGAGCGGGTTCTCGATGTGGCGGCGTATCGCCCGCGCGAGCGGTCTTCCGCCGAACTTCGGGTCGTATCCCTCCTCGGCGAGGAATTCCTTCGCTGACTGGCTCACCTCGACCGTCACGCCGCGGTCTTCGAGATTGCGATTGAGACGGCCGAGCATGATGTCCACTATCTCGATCACGTCCTCCCTCGAGAGCGGCGTGAAGACGATGATCTCATCCACCCTGTTTAAGAACTCGGGCCGGAACGACTGTTCGAGCGCGTTGCGGGCGCGGCGTTCGGTCTCCTTGAAATCGACGCCGTCACGCTGCGTGAAGCCGAACTGCTTCTCGGAAACGAGATGCTGGCTCCCGACGTTCGAGGTCATGATGACGACCGTGTTCTCGAAGTTCACCGTCCGTCCTTGCGCGTCCGTGAGCCTCCCGTCGTCCAAAACCTGAAGGAGCGTGTTGAACACGTCCGGGTGGGCCTTCTCGATCTCATCGAAGAGAACCACCGAGTACGGGCGGCGGCGGACTCGCTCGGTGAGTTGCCCGGCCTCGTCGTATCCGACGTAGCCCGGAGGCGCGCCGACGAGGCGCGATACGGTGTGCTTCTCCTGATACTCGCTCATGTCTATCCGGATCATCGCATCCTCTTCACCGAAGAGGTACGAAGCCAAAGTGCGGGCAAGCTCCGTCTTCCCGACGCCCGTCGGTCCGAGGAAGATGAACGACCCCACCGGACGGCGCGGGTCTTTAATGCCCGCCCGCGACCGACGTATCGCCTCGGCGACCGCCGACACCGCCTGATTTTGCCCGACGACGCGCTCGTGGAGAACGTCCTCCAGTTTGAGAAGCCTCTCGGCCTCTTCCTGAACGATGTTCGTCGCCGGAACGCCCGTCCACTCTTCGAGGATGCGGGCGATGTCCTCGCGGCACACGGCGGGGGCGTTCGCCTCGCGGTTGCCGCTCCACCCCTCGTGCTGCTCGTTGAGTTCGATGCGAAGCTGCTCGATGCGCTGCTTGTGTTCGGCGGCCTTCTCGTAGTCCTCGCTCCGAACCGCATCCTCCTTCTGGCCTTCGAGCGAGGCTATTTCATCCTCGATGCGCCTCACATCCACCGGAGTGACCGTCGAACGAAGCCGCACTTCCGCCGCCGCCTCGTCGAGGAGGTCGATCGCCTTGTCCGGCAGATACCGGTCGGTGATGTACCGGTCGCCGAGGTTCGCCGACGCGAAAATCGCCTCGTCGGAGATCCTCACTCGATGGTGCGCCTCGTACCGGTCGCGCAGCCCGAAGAGGATCGCCACCGTCTCGTCCACGGAAGGCTCGTCCACCAACACGGGCTGGAAACGCCGTTCGAGGGCCGGGTCCTTCTCGATGTTCTTCCGGTACTCGTCAAGCGTCGTCGCCCCCACGACTTGAAGTTCGCCGCGGGCGAGGGCGGGCTTGAGCATATTCGAGGCGTTCACCGCGCCCTCCGCGCCGCCCGCGCCGACGATGGTGTGAAGCTCGTCGATGAAGAGGACGATGTTGTTTTCCTCGGCCTGAATTTCTTTGAGCATTTGCTGCATGCGCTCCTCGAAATCCCCGCGGAACTTCGTCCCCGCCACGAGATCCCCGACCGCGAGCGAAAGCACACGCTTCCCTTTCAAAGATTCCGGGATGTCCTCGGAAACCACGCGCTGCGCGAGTCCTTCGGCGACCGCCGTCTTCCCGACTCCGGCCTCGCCGATTAGCACCGGATTGTTCTTCGTCCGCCGCGAAAGTATCCGCACGACGCGGGCTATTTCCTCCGCCCGTCCGATGACGGGGTCGAGTTCACCGTCTCTCGCGGCTTGGGTGAGGTCGCGGCTGACTTGATCGAGGGTCGGGGTTCGGCTCTGGCTCTGCTGGCCGTCGCCTCCGCCGCCGAATTGTCCGCCGTATCCTCCGGCTCCGGGCGTTCCCGGACCGCCGGGCATGGCTGCTCCCGATCCTCCCATTTGTCCGCCTCCTCTTTGCTGGAGCAAGCGCAGTATCTCGCGCCGAAGGGCGTCGGCGTCGCCCGCCCCGTTCTGCTGCAAAATCCGATACGCATTCCCGTCGCCCTCGCCGAGGAGCCCGAGAAGCAAATGCTCGCTCCCGACTTGCGGGGAACCCATCTGCCGCGCCGCCGCGAACGAAAGCTGAAGAGCCCTCTTCGCGCTCGGCGTGAATGAGAAGACCTTCTCACCGGGGTCGCCGCTCCGCTCCCGGAACCGCGACTGCATACCATCCACGTCAGCCCCGGCGCGACGCAAAGCCTCCGTCGCCACGTTCTCGCCGGTAATGACTCCGGCAAGGAGATGATCCGTGCCTATGGACGCTTCGCCATCCGTCCCAGCGGACACCTCACGGGAGCGCATGACAGATTCCTGCGCCTCCTGAGTCAAAGCCTCGAACAAACTCCCGCCAGAGCTTTGACTTTGCTGATGAATCAAATTCTGGAGCATCTCGAACGGATTCATCCCACCCGACCCTCCGCCGCCCCCGATCATGCCAAGCTGCCGGGCGCACTGAGTACAAAGATAAGCCGTCGCACGATCCTCACCTTGCTGCTGGAAAACTTGCACACTAGCCGGTCTGACTCCGCAATTCTCACAGACCATCTAAAAAACCTCTCGTCGAATACAATGTTCCTTTTCCCAATGCCAAGCTGTTCGTAACTTCCAAAATCTAAGTCCGACACGCTCATATTTTATTACTCAAACTGTATAGATCAAGGGGGCGGCGAAGCCGCCGCTCTCAATTCTCGGTTCTCAGTTTTTAGCTGGGAACCGGGAACTGAAAACCGAGAACGGCGAGCGACCAAAGGGAGCGACTCTCATGTTATCCATTGCGGCGGGCGCGGTAAGTATGCCCGAATAATTCACGAAGATAGTTGAAGAGAGGGAGCCTTCTCCTGTATACGGTCTAGATAGTTTCTGGTGCGAAATGGGATCATGACCATGGGTGTCTGTTTTTCTTGATCCATGCTCCCCTTCGAACATCATCGAGCCGCCAGCGTTCGGGCCATGATGTCCAGGTTGGCCGTAAGTACTCCCCAGCCCACCCATCTGCCAAAACCTTCCTCGCCCCGATCCCGGCAACGGCCCAGATACCCCCGCCGCGCCATGACGCTGATGCGCCCCTCTATCCCCGCCCGAAACCGCCTCGCCCTCTTGAACCACCTTTGCCCCTCGTACTCCTCGCGCTCGGCGCTCTTCTTTCCCGCCTTGGGCAAGCACACCTTCTTGACCGCGTATTGCTCTGTGGCTAGCCGTTCGTTCTCTTTGGAATGCACGCTGCGATCTGCCGCCACGAGTTCGGGCGGATCTCCGAAAAGGCGCAGGTGGTCCTCCAGGGATGGCTTAAGTTGAGCTTCGTCCGAGGCGTTGCCCTCCAGGATCCAAAACCCGCTCACGATGCCCCCGTCCACCTCGGAGAGCCACACCTTCCTGCCGAACTCGGTTTGCTCGCGCGCCTTGCCCCTGCGGACTATGGCCGTGTGGGACTCGAAGAGGGAGAGCAGCTTCTCTGCGGCGGGGACGGCCTCCCCGTCGAGTACTCTCCGGCGGGCTTGTGAAACCGCCCGCTCAAGTAGCTCGGCGAAGCGGGAAAGCTCTTCGGAGGCCTTCCGAGAGGAGGGCAGCTCTTCGATGAGGGTGCTGGCCCTCTCGGCCTGCCTTATCGTAGTCCTCCCGATTTCGAGCAGCCTCTCGTAGGCCGCCCGGTAACTCGCTTTGGCCTCCTGGCTGCGACGGCGCGCCATTTTGGAGATCTTGTGCGCCAACCTCTTGGCGCTGCGGACACGGTTCCTGAAGGGTTCCCCCTTGTGCCCGCGGCGGACGTTCTCCTCCACGAATTCCTTCGCTCGCCCCAGCAGCCGGCCGATGACCCTCACGCCGTCGGCTATGAGGGTGTCGTCGGTGGGATGGTGGATGTTCGTCTCGACCACCGTGCCATCCACCCTGAGCTTGCGCCCGCGGGTGACCTTCAACGAGCGAGCCAACTCCACGGCGCGCTCGTTGAGTGATGCGACGGTCTCGGAGCCGATCGTATTCGCCCAGCGGATGAGGGTGGTGTCGTCAGGAACCCTCTCCAGATACAACCGGCAGAACTGCCTCAAGACGACGGAGTCGTTGACGAAGCGCTCGGTCCGTTCGTAGCTGAAGTTGTACAGGCGCTTGACCACCAGCATCCTCAAGATCACTTCCACGGGCGTGGAATGCCGCCCACATCTGCCGGAGTTGGGATGTCGCCGTACGAGGTCCGCTTTCACCCGCTCGAAAAACACGTCGTCATCGAGCAGTTCATCAAGGAGGGCCAGTTCGGGCTCGAACCGGAGGTTCAACTTCGGAACCAACTCGAAGAGGTTTATGGGATCGTATCTATCGATTATCATGGCGATCAGGCTCCGGTTCTGTGGGACTCTCTTGGGCATAGGAATCCTACAGAACCGGCCCGTTTCGCACCAGAAACTAGATAGATGCA
>JACCWD010000170.1 GCA_013697825.1 Rubrobacter sp. | reverse complement strand
TGGCCTATGGTGACTATTCCCCTCGCTTTAGAATCCTTCACGGTTATGTTCGTGGCATACCCGCCAGAGTAGGCAGACCCGTCAGGCTTGGCAGGCTCCGCGTAGTTGATAAAAGCAAGCCCGTCATCGCCGGTGTTCTCCGTATAAATGTTCTCGGCTCTTGAGTCCTGGCAGTCAGCGAAGTGAAGGCCGTCGGCCATAGTGTTCAGGATCCTCGCTCCGTAGACTTTCGGCTCGACGCACCCGTAAAAGAGAAGCCCAACGGACGTAGACCCATCAATGTACGCATCCTCCACCAAGATGTTGTCAAGGTAGTGAAAAGCGAAGCATTCTTCGGGTATGACTCTGCGCTCTGGAGGCGTTTGGAAAACGCTGCTCAACCCTTTGAATTTCGCGCCGTTGCCAGCATGGAAAACGAAGCCGCGGCGGGTGTTGTCGGTGAACACGAAGCGCGCCCCCGATTCCATCGCGAGTTCGCCCTCGAACCAGTCGATGGCTATGTGGAAGTTATCGTTCAATCCACGCTCGGATTCGGCCTTCGAGTTGTCTATCACGTAGTCGCCTGGAAGAAAAACCACGTTCCTATTATCGTAGCTAAGAGCTTTGACGAGGTTCTCCCGGTTCGTAACCCCGTCATTGTCTGGAGAGATGCCAAGTTCGGAAGCGATAACGGAGTCCACCCTCCGCGCAAGGCTAAACGCCGTCATGCCGCCCAGCAAAGCCACACCCGCAATACCGATGCCGCTCAATTTCAGGAAGTCCCGGCGGCTCCTGGCTTTTCCGGAAAATGAGGGTGCGTCGTTACCTTTCGCCTTTGAAGGCATCGTCTGTCTCTCTTTGTGTGGATATGTCCCGCGACGGCAAATATACCATTCAGGGGATTAAACCACGCAAGCGCCCCTTGAAAGCCTCCCAGTACCAGCGGGAGGCGGGGAAGTCGAGCCGGACGGAGTAAAGCGCGATCGCTACGAGCGGCCTTGCGAGGTACCTCGCTTTCAGCCAGAGCGGCGCATTGCTCTTCTTGAGAACCCGCCCCATCCCGCATCCGTAGGCATATGCCTTCCGGGCGGTTTCCGCGTCTTGCGCCATAGGCAGTTGGGGATGCGCCACTTCGAGGTTCGGGTCATAGTGGAGCGAAGCGCCTTTCCTCAACAACCGGATCAGGTAGTCCGTGCCTTCGCATGCCCCCCACGGAGTACCGGCCCCCACGCCGAGGCTCTCGTCGAACCACGTGCCGCCCATGACCTTCGCACGCAGGAAAACAGCGTATTCGATGGCGCGCATCCACACGTTCACCTCGTTCAATGCACCGGACTCGGCATCGAACTTGCTGTTGCTCGTGTTTCCGTCCGAGTCCACAGAGCGCCCGGTGAGGCCGTCCTTGTGGGGATTCTCGTCGAGGAACCGGCCGACGTTTTCGAGGAGGCCGGGCGGATACTCGCAGTCGTCGTCCGGGAAGGCGATGGCGTCTCCCGACGCATGCTTCAATCCGAGGTTCCTCGCCCTCGAAAGACCGCGAGCCTCCGAGCGAAGGTGGAGGACTGGGAACCTGCCCGTATACGGGTCGAGGATTGCGTCCATCCGGTCGTCCGGGTTTTGATCCACCACGATGAGCTCGAAGTCCCGGAAGGTCTGCGAGTCGAGGGAGGCGAGGAACCTCCGCGGCTCCTCCACCCGGTCCACGGTCGCGAGTATGAGCGAAAAGCGCACTACGCGAGACACGCCCCGCCGCGCGCCGTCATACGGGCTTCGACCATCTCTCGAACACTCCGGAGGCGACGGATGCTCCGAAGCCCGCGGCCTTCTTTATGAACTTCGGGTTGGCGGACATCCGAAGCAAATGGGCCGGGTCTCGCAACTCGGTCGGGATGACATGCCTCGCGACGCCCGCGGAATCCCCCATGCGCCCGAGAACGCCGCGCACCTCGTCGGCGTCGCTTTCGGCGAACACGACGCCCATGTTCGGAGAGCCGAGGCCCGCCCCCATCGGCCCGACCATCTCGAAGGCGTAGCCGTCGTCCCCGGAGGCCGATATGAAGTCCCCGGCCCCCTTCCTCACCGCCGCGCTCCATTCGCCGCGGCAATCGTGGAGTATCGCCACCGCCCTCGGACTCGCCTCGAAGACGGCCTCGAGGTCGGCCCGAACCCCGTCGTCGGTGTGAAGCCCATCCACGAAAGCGACGAGGGAAAGTTCGTCGGACGAGGGATCCACGCCCGGAACCTCCACCTTCCTCGCCCCCTCGGCGACGGCTCCATGCACCCCGACCTGGCTCGTCCCGACCACGCCTTCGGTGAGATGTATCTTCCGGCTCTCCTCCGGGAAGTCCGAGAGAGCCGCGCGGGCGACGTCGAAGACGCGGGCCTCGCCGAGCTTTTTATAGTTCGCCTCGAAGTTCGTCACGTCGGTTTTGTCGCTCACTTCGTCGGCGATCCTCGGGTTCGGGTCAACGCTTATGACCCTCGCCACGCTCGGCTGCACGGCGAAGCACATCGCCGACACGCCCACGAACGTCCCGATGTTGAGGACTATCGCCTCGCGGCCATAAAGGTCGAGGAAAAGGCCGAGCGCGAGCGCGTCCACGTTGGAGACCGACCAAAATCTCGCAACCTCCGACGGCATGGCGCGGGCCACGGCGTCGCTGTACTCGCCGAGCCGCGCGAGCCTCCGCGCGTACCCGACCGTCCCGAAACCGCCGGAATTCATGTTTTCTCACACTTCATATGGTTCATGTGGGTCCGCATCCTTTAACCCACCCTCCGCCGCGCCATCTTAACAGACACGACCGACCATGCGAAAGCCGCCCGGAGAACCCCGCCGGACGGACGCGGCCCCTCACGCCCCGATCAAGCGCGACAGCCACACCCCGAAAACCTTCCCGCCCATCTCCGTCGCCATCACCCGCGGCAGCTCGAAGGGCCGGGACGTGTCTTTGACGACCTCCGGCACAGTCGAGCACGCGACCTCGAACCCCGCCCCTTCGACCTCCTCGACCGTCTCCGAAGAAAAGCTCCCGTGCGGATACGAGAAGCTCGCGACGGAGCGTCCGACGGCCCTCTCGACCCCGCGCTTCCCCGCTCGTATCTCCTCCCTTTGTTCGGCTCGCGAAAGCCCGGAGAGTGCGGGATGCGTCGCCGTGTGGCCCCCGACTTCGATGAGGCCGCCCTCCACGAGATTTTTCAGTTCATCGGAGGTCATCGGCCGGTGGGAACTTCGCGGCTTCCCGTCGTCCCCGGCCCACTCGCGGAGGCGGGCGAGCGCGGCGTTCCGCTCGTCCTCGGGGAGCGGGTGGAGCCTCTCCCACAGCGAGAAATACGCCCGCATCCTTCCTTTCCTCGACCCGGAAACCGCGATATTCGAGCGTGCGCCGTTTATCTCCATGTCGAATGTATCGGGGAGCTTGGCGCTTCGGGAGAGGATCCGGTCGAGTTCGTCCCACCAGAATTCCCGCCCACCGCCGATATACCCGGAGGCCACGAAGACCGTGGCCGGGACGCCGTGCTTTTCGAGGATCGGCTTCGCGTGGATGAGATTGTCGGAGTATCCGTCATCGAAGGTTATGGCGACGGCGTTCGGCGGAAGGGCGTTTTCGTCCATCCTCCGAAGCATCTCGGCGAGGCTCATGGGGATGAGGGTGTTCTTCACGACGGCCATGTGTTCGTCGAAGCGGCGGGGGGAGACGCTCAGTTTCCACGGGTCGAAGGGTGTGTCGGCGACGCGGTGGTACATGAGGATTCTCGCCCCGCGTTCGGCGCGGCGGAGTTTCGAGAGGCTCTTCAAAGTTAAGAATTCCCCTCCGGTTTCACCGCCCGGAGCATGAT
>JACCWD010000024.1 GCA_013697825.1 Rubrobacter sp. | reverse complement strand
CCTCGACGGAGGTCGGGATGTCGGAGAGGAGATCCCCTTCGTACCGCTCTTCGGCGAAGGCGACGATGGCCCGCATGTCCCCGGCCTCGAGCTGGCCGATGACCTCGCCGGGATTGAGCATCGCGATGTCCACCTCCCCCCCGAGGATGGCGGCCACGATCTCACCCCCCGACTGGAACACGACTTGCTCGAATTCGACGCCTTCCTCCTCTTCCATGAGCGCGGTCACGATGGTGTCAAGCCCCGTCGCCCCCGCGACCGCCGCGGTCACGCGGCCGCTCCCCGCGGCCTCCAAAATATCCGCGAGCGACTCGAACTCGTTGTCCTCGGCCACGACGAGGAGCGTGGCGTCCTCGGCGATCTGGGCTACGGGCGTGAAGTCCGTCCACTCAAAAGGCGTGTCCGTCGTGATCGGGAGCGCGACGCCCGCCGTCTCGGAGGCGAGCAAAAAGTGCGGGTCGGCTTGCTGCTCCAGCAAATACGAATACCCGACCGCCCCCGAACCCCCGGCCCGGTTCTCCGCGCTTATGTTCACATCGGGCCGAACCTCCTCGAGCCCGCCAGCCATAGCCCGCCCGAGAATGTCGCTCCCACCGCCCGGCTCGAACGGTATGACCATGACGACGTTCCGGTTCGGCTCGAACGTCCCTCCGCCTCCTCCGCCGCCAGCCCCGCCACACCCGGCCAATACGACCGCGCCCGCGAAAGCCCCGCCGCCCACCTTCAAAAACTCCCTGCGATTCAAAGACCCCATGACAAAGCCTCTCCCTTCGTCCCACTTCTTGTTTCCCTGTATCCTGTATACAGAGTACAATAAAAACAAAGGTGCGGCAAGCGGGGGTGGGGACGGGGGTTGTTATCATAGGCGTTCACTTAAGAGTCCGGAGGTAAGGAATGTCCGAGCTTCAAAGGCCGGCGCCGTTATATAGGCAGGTTTACACGTTATTGAGGCGGCAGATCCTGGAGGGGAAATATTCGCCGGGGGAGGTTCTCCACGAGAGTCGGATGGCCGAGTCGCTGGCGGTGAGCCGGACCCCGGTGCGCGAGGCTCTCCGGCAGCTCGAAAGGGAGGGGCTTCTCATACCGCACGGCTCCGAGAAGGCCGTCACGAACCCCGGCAAGGAGGAGTTCGTGGATCTTTACACGTGCCGGATGGCGTTGGAGAGGCTCGTGGCCGAGAGGTCGGCGATGTATGCCCGCGGCGAGGACGTCGAGTTCATGGCGATGACGATCTCCGAGGCGAGGGAGGCGGCGGGGGCCGAGAACCACGCCGGGGTACTCGCGGCGAACACGGCGTTCCACGACCGGATGGTCGAGAGCGCGAAGATGCCAACTTTGGAGCGTCTCATGGACACCATACGCGGGCAAATACTCGTGGTGAGGCGAAACCTCCTCCTCATAAACACCGAGGTCGAGACCGCCATATGCGACGAGCACGACACCATACTCGACGCCATAAAGAACGGCGACGTCGAAGCGTCGCAGAAAAACATGGAACTCCACATGACAAACGATATAAAGCGGGGCATCGCCAACTTCGAGGAGAGGGAAAATGCTTAAAGTCTGGGGAAGAAGGAACTCAATAAACGTGCAAAAAGTTTTGTGGTGCTGCGATGAACTCGGCCTCGAATACGAGCAAACCGACGCCGCCGGAGCCTTCGGCTTCCCGGACGATTTCCCAAACCCGAACAACCTCGTCCCGGCCATCTCCGACGACGGGTTCGCGATGTGGGAGTCGAACGCCATAGTACGGTATTTGTCCGCGAAGCACGCGCAAGGAACTCTCTCGCCCGAAGACCCGAAACGTCTCGCCGACGCCGACCGCTGGATGGACTGGCAAACGACGACGTTGTGGAACGGCATTCGTCCCGTTTTCTGGGGACTCATCCGGACCCCGCCGGAGGATCGGGACGAGGATGCCATCGAGGCCGCGAGGAAGCAAACCGACGCCGCATGGGACATCCTCGAAGCGGAGATGGACGGGAGGGAGTATGCGATCGGAGACACTTTCACCATCGCCGACATTCCGCTCGGGGCTTCCATCCATCGGTGGCACGCGCTCGGCGTCCACCGGAAGCCTCGCCCGAACGTGGATGGATGGTACGAGCGTTTGAAAGAACGCCCGGCGTTTCGGA
>JACCWD010000113.1 GCA_013697825.1 Rubrobacter sp. | reverse complement strand
GCGCCCCAAGCAGTTCCTCTATTCCTGGCTCCAGCGCGTCCTGGAGTTCCGGCTCTATATTAGAGTGTCCGCCTTCTTTTCCACCCTTTTTATCATCTCCAAGATGGCCCCCGAGGGCTTCCTGGTCGTCCCGGTTGGCTGCGCTATCCTCTTCTCGATCAAGAGCTTACTTCCCTTGGTCCGGGCCTCGGGGTGTTGTCGCACCGTCGGGGCCATCTTTATTCAACGACTGTATCTTCTCATGCCCTGCTTGCGTTGTCAATAAAATGTCTGTAAAATGTCTGCTATGGATAGAAGATTCGTGCGGATGGATGGCGAGAAACTAAGGGATCTCCGGCGAGGCAAGATGCTCTCTTTGCGGGAGCTTGGAGAGAGAAGCGGGGTACATTTCGACAACATAAACAAGTTTGAGAACGAGCGCCGATACGCGCAACCTCGCACCGTGCGGAAGCTGGCGGAAGCTCTGGACGTGCCGCCGGGCGAACTGACGAAGGGAGAGGGCGATGAGTGAGCAAGAGCGGCTCACCGCGTACCATGAAGCCGGACACATTGTCGCGGCGTATGCCTCCGGGCTTGAGGTGGGATGGGCGACCATCGAACCCACCGAGGATGCGCTCGGACGCGCTCATACACCGTTACGGGACGACATCGCGTATGTGTGGGAATGCTCCAATGAATCCGAAGACGATGAGTATTTGGAGAAGCACCTCGTCTGTTTAGTAGCCGGGGCGAAAGCGGAGGAGCTTCTCACCGGAGAAGAACACGACCTTGAAGGCACGGATTTTGAAAGGGCTGCGGATTTTGTTTTGCATCTTGCCGGATCGGAAGAGGAACGCCAACTGGAAGTATCCGGCAAAGCGTTCGATGAAGCCGAGCGGCTTTTGCGCCGAAACTGGCACGTCGTCGAGAGGCTGGCCGCGCAGCTCGCCGAACATCGAACTTTGAGCGCCGAGCGTGTTGTGGAGATAGTGAAGGGAGAGATCCATGCCTAGCGCCAACGGCCACGGCCCGAAGAGGGCCATACTCTACGCCCGCGTATCCACCGACGAACAAGCCCGCTCGGGGTACTCCCTCGCCCAACAAGTCGAAGCGCTTCGAGAACATGCCGAGCGCGAAGGCTACGAAGTCCTCGAAGAGGTCAAAGACCCCGGACAGTCCGGCGCGTCGCTCGAACGTCCGGGCATGGATCGCGTGCGGGATCTCGTTGTCGCCGGAGGGGTTCACGCCGTGCTTGCCCAAGACGCGGACAGGATCACGCGAGACCCGGCGCACCGGGCTTTCCTCGACGAAGAGTTGCAGCGCCACGAGACGGCTCTCATCGCCCTCGACGACTGGGGAGACAATTCCCACGAGGGGGAACTCCTCAAGTACATGAAGGGCTGGGTCAGCAAAGGGGAGCGCCTCAAGACCGCCGAGAGGACGCGAAGAGGGAAGCTCCAAAAAGTCAAAGAGGGGAAAGTCCTCGCCGGGAGGTCTCCGAGCTTCGGCTTCGTCTACACCGCCGACAGGGAAAACTACGAAGTGTGTCCCGAGAACATGGCCGTCGTGCGGCGCATGTTCCGGGAGATCGGGGCGGAAGGCAAGAGCGTGAACTCCGTCCGCATGGCGTTCAACCGCGAACAGGTTGCGACGCCTCGCGGGGGGAAGTTTTGGTCCCCGAAGAAGATGCGAGACATCATCACGGACGACGTGTATCGCGCCCACACCTACGAAGAAGTAGCCGAGCATGTCTCTCCGGGCGTGGCGGCTCGCCTCGACGCGAAGAAGCGCTACGGCATATGGTGGTTCAACCGCCGCCGCTACGAGAGCCGCCAGGTAGCCGTAAGCGTCGGAGGCAAACGCGAGTACCGAAGGAAGGCCCGCGTTTACGAGCGTCCCCGCTCGGAGTGGATCGCCGTCCCCACCCCCGACTCGGGGATACCTCGTGAGTGGGTGGACGCCGCGAGAGAGAACACGAAGGATAACCTGAAGCCCTCGAAGAACGCCGACCGCGCATGGGAGCTTTCGGGGGGATTCCTCCGGTGCGCCGAATGCGGGTGCGCTCTCGGCACTCACACGACGACGGAGACGAGGACGAAGACGCCGCGCAAGTACTTCTATTACCGCTGCCATACGCGCGGTAGGCACGGCACGGTGAAGGCATGCGCGGCAAAAAAGCATCACCCGGCGCATAAAGTCGAGGTTGCCGTGTGGGAACTCGTCTCCGGCCTCCTCAAAGATCCCGAGCGCCTCAAGGAAGGTCTCGACGAGATGGTCGAAGCCGAGCGCGCCGGGATGAGGGGAGACCCCGACGAAGAGGCGAGGGTATGGTTCGAGAAGCTCGCCGGGGTGGAGCGCGAGCGCCGGGGATACTTGCGCCTCGCCGCGAAGGGACGCATGAGCGAGGATGAACTCGACGAGGAACTCTTAGAACTCGAAGAACTCCGGCGGACGGCGGAGAGGGAACTCGAAATGCTTAGAGACCGCAAAGAGACGCTCGAAGAACTCGAGAACGGTCGGGATGCCCTCCTCGACTCCTATGCCGCGATGATCCCCGAGGCGCTCGAAGAACTCATACCCGAAGAGCGCCGGGAGATTTACCAGATGCTCCGCCTCGAAGTCGAGGTAGCCGCCGACGGCACGATGGAAGCCCGAGGCGTCTTGAACGCGGAGCTTTCGCCGACGAAACTCGGCGAAGGCGCGGAGAAGGTCGGGGAAAGTCTTTGTGAGAGTGAAATTGCACGTCCATCCACGACCTTCTTCGGATACATGGGATCGGGGCGGCGAAGGCGTGCATAATACTGTCGGCGGTGGAGTTCGGGAAGCGGCTCGGGCGCGTTCGCAACCCGGGAAAGCCCGTGATATCATCGCCTGCGGATGTAGACGGGCTGCTTCGGGGGCGTATTGCCAATCAGGATCGGGAGAACTTCGTGGCCGTTCTTTTGAACACGAAAAACGAGGTCATCGAGTCGCCCACGATCTCGGTCGGTACGCTCTCTTCTTCGCTCGTCCATCCCCGAGAGGTCTTCAAACCGGCCATTCGGGCGAGCGCGGCTTCGGTCGTGCTTTCGCACAATCATCCGAGCGGCAAGGTCGAACCGAGCCGGGAGGACAAAGAAGTCACGAAAAGACTCGTCGAAGCGGCGGAGATCATTGGCATCGAGGTGCTCGATCACGTCATAATAGGCGAGGAGCATTTCAGCATGAAGGAAGCCGGGATGCTCTGAAAATGACTATGAACTTAATGAAAAAATGGGGCGCTCTATGTTTGGTATCTTCGGAGGATTGTTCGGGCGGGATGTCGCCATAGACCTCGGGACGGCGAACACCCTCGTGTTCGTCAAGGGACACGGGATCGTGCTTTCCGAACCCTCGGTCGTCGCGATCGACACTAAAACCGACAAAGTCGTCGCCGTAGGAAGCGCGGCGAAGAGCATGATCGGTCGCACGCCCGGAAACATCGTGGCGATGCGGCCTTTGAAGGACGGGGTCATCGCCGACTTCGAGGTCACGGAGAAGATGCTCTCGTATTTCATCCGCAAGGTTCAGCCGAGGCGCGGCATTCTCCGCTCCTTCGTCGGGCCGCGCGTCGTCGTGTGCGTACCTTCGGGCGTCACGGGCGTGGAATTGCGAGCCGTCAAAGAGGCGACGGAATCGGCGGGGGCGCGGCAGGCTTTCACGATCGAGGAACCGCTCGCCGCTTCCATCGGGGCGGGGCTTCCGGTGAACGAGGCTCAAGGGTCCATGATCGTGGACATCGGCGGCGGGACGAGCGAGGTCGCCGTCATCTCCCTCGGCGGCATCGTCACGAAGTCTTCGATTCGTATCGCGGGCGACGATGTTGACGACGCGATAACGACGTACATTCAAAAGGAATACAAGCTCGCGATCGGGACGCAAACCGCCGAGCAATTAAAGATCGAGCTCGGGAGCGCGTTCCGCCTCGAAGAGGAGGAGTCGGCGGAGATCCGCGGCCGCGACCTCGTCACCGGCCTCCCGAAGACGATCGTCATTACGTCCGAGGAGATTCGGGAGGCGATAAGCGTCCCCGTGGAGGCGATCATCGCGGCGGTGCGGGACACGCTCGACCGGACTCCTCCGGAGCTTGCCTCGGACATTATGGACCGGGGGATGGTTCTCGCGGGGGGCGGGGCGATGCTCCGGCACCTCGACGAGAGGCTTCGGCGGGAGACGGGGATTCCGGTGCATGTGGCGGACGAGGCGCTTATGTGCGTCGCCATCGGGAGCGGGCGCTCGCTGGAGGAGATAGATTTCTACCGCAGCGCGCTCTCGTCGGCTTAGGGGGCTTGAATGGGAAGAAGACGCTCTTCGAGCGCAGCGAGCGGGCTTGCCGCTTTGTTCATATTGACCATAGTTTCGCTCGCCCTCTTTACGGTGTACGTGCGCGAGGGCGACTGCGAGGGCGATTCCGGGTGCGGCCCTCTCCACACCGTCCAACTCGGGGCGTCGGAGGTGCTTCGTCCGGTGCGCGGCTTGACATCGTTTGCGGCGCAGCCCTTCCAGGGGACGCGCGAGAGGGTCGAGAACGCCTTTTCCGGCGACAGGCAGGAAATGCAAAACGAGCTTGTCGAGGCGCGGGAGATCGCCGCCGAATCCTCGCGCCTCCAACGGGAGAACGCCGAGCTGCGGGAGCTTGTGGACGGGACGCGGGGGGGGTATGAGTATGCTCCGCTCGCGAGGATCGTGGCTCCGGTCGGCGAGCAGTTCACGCAACGGGTGGTCATAAACATCGGGACGGAGGACGGGGTGAGGCCGCAGCAACCCGTCGTCGTCGGAAACAACACGGTGGTCGGGCGGACGACAAGCCAAGTATCGAGGAACACCGCCGAGGTCATGCTCGTCACCGACCAGAATTTCTCCGCCGGGGTGAACATCGTGCCGCCCGCCGAGTTCGATCCTGGCTCGGGCGGGGTGGATTCCGCCGCCACCGAGGAGGAGGTCGTGTACGGCGAGGGGCTTCTTCGGACGAACATCGAGGGTACTTTCGGGGTCGAGTATGTGGATTTGAGCGCGCGGGCCGAGCAAGGCGACTTCGTCATAACGAGCGGGAGGTCGGGGGATCGGGAGCTTTTATTTCCGCCGGGGCTTCTCGTCGGGACGGTCGAGTCGGCGAGTTCGCAAGATATAGATCAATATAAAAAAATAGTCGTCAGCCCGTCGGCGAACCCGAACAACGTCGAAGAAGTCCGGGTAATAACTGGGTGGTGATCTCCGATCGGCGACCTCGCTGAAGGCACGGGATACGAGAGAGATGCAGCAGACATCCATCATCCGAGCCGCCATAGTCGTGGCGATCGCCGCCGTGATGGAGGTCGTCCTCGGCCCGTACCTCGAACTCGGCTGGCTCTCCCCGAAGTTCGTGATCCTCGGCGTGGTTTTCGCCGTCCCCGCGCTGCGCGACCTTCAAGCCGTCCTCCTCGGATTCTTCGCCGGAGTCCTCTTCGACTCGCTCTCCGGCGGCCTCTTCGGGGTCGGCTCGCTTGGTGGGCTTGTCGCCGCGACGCTCGCCGTGCGGGCGAACGCTTTGCGGAGGAAAGGCGCGGAGAGGTTCGTGATGGCGCAGGTGGTCGCCGCGTCGGTGGCGGTGTACGATCTCATAAACCTGACCGCCACCGGGCTGGCCGGGCTTCAAACCCCGCCCTTCGGGGAGTTTTTGATCGGCGGCGTTTTGCCCGACGCGCTTTTGAACGGACTTTTGGCATATTTAATCGGAGGTTGGCTCTTGAAAATCAGCCGTCCCAAAACCCGAAGCTGGGACACCCCGAGGTGAGATTGTGAACATCGGAAAGGCGAAAACGTGAGCAGCCTCACCGGGACGACGAACGCTTCCGCCGGAAACCTCGGTCGGCTCCGCTCCCTCGACCCGATGCTCCTTTTCGTGACACTCGCTTTGTCGGTGTTCGGCATCGTCGCGGTGTACGTCGCCGGGACGGACGATCGGCAAGCGTATGCGGCGAACCAGGCCATCGGATTCGTCGTGGGCCTCATGGGGGCGGTTCCGCTCGCGCTCATTGATTATCGTTTCTGGCTGAGGCACCTCAAAGCCATATACGTCGGCGTCATCGTCATGCTCCTCGCCGTGACCGTCGTGGGGGCGGCGGCGGGCGGGGCGCAGCGGTGGATAGACATCGGCCCTGTCCAGGTTCAGCCGTCGGAGTTCGCGAAACTCATGATGGTCGTCGTCCTCGCCGGATACTTCGCCGACCGGGCGATCGGGGAGACCGGGCCGTTTGTGAAGTCGCTCGGCATCCTCGCGATCCCCGGTGTCCTCGTCTTCGTGCAGCCCGACCTCGGGACCTCGCTCGTCTTCGGAGCGGTCTTCGTCACGATGGCGTTCATCGGCGGCGCGAAAATATGGCAGCTCGCCGCGCTCGCCGGAGGCGCCATCGCCTCGGCGTTCGCCGCGATCCGGTTCGGAATTCTGGAGGAGTATCAGGTTTCCCGCCTGACGGCTTTCCTCGACCCGGCCGGCTCCGGCGATGTCGGATACCAGGTCGAGCAGTCGAAGATGGCGATCGGCTCCGGCGGCCTCCTCGGCAAAGGACTCGAAGCGAGGACGCTCGCGACGGGCGGTTATCTCCCCGAAGATCACACCGACTTCATCTTCGCGAACCTCGCCGAGAGGATCGGGTTCGCCGGGAGCATCCTCCTCATCATCCTCTTCTTCCTTTTGATATGGCGGATACTCCACATAGCCACGATCTCGCGCGACCGCTTCGGCGTCCTCATCGCGGTCGGGGTCGGCACGATATTCCTCTTCCACGTGTTCGTGAACATCGGGATGACGATGGGGATCATGCCCGTTACGGGCATCCCGCTCCCGTTCGTAAGCTACGGGCGAAGTAGTTTGGTGGTGAGCGTGATCGCCCTCGGCCTCCTTCAAAGCGTCGCCATGCGCTCACGCTCGGACATGTCGAAGAGTCCGAGGCCGTAAAGCGCGCTTCGCTCGCCGTTCTCGGTTTTCGGTTCGCGGTTCTCGGCTGAAAACTAAAAACTGAGAACCGAGAACGGCGGCGAACGCCGCCTCGTGGATAAGGCGGCGTTCGGTGTATATACTTGTCGTTCGTATCTTTATCAAAGAACATGAGGAGCCAGAGTGTCGTTTGCTGTTGTGAAGAGCGGTGGAAAGCAGTATCGGGTGAAGAAGGACGAGGAACTCGTCGTCGACCGCATCCCCGGCCAGGTCGGAGATTCGGTGGATCTCCCGGTGAGCTTCTTCGCCGAGGAGAATAAAGTCGGCCTCGACGCTCGCACCGCGAAGGTCGAGATCGTCGAGCATCTTCGTGGAAACAAGATCCACATTTACAAGTACAAGCCGAAGAAGGATCACCGGAAGAAGACCGGGCATCGGCAGGAACAGACCCGCATCCGGGTCACGGAGGTTTAACAATGGCGCATAAGAAAGGTGGAGGCTCCTCGCGCAACGGGCGCGACTCGGAAGGTCGGCGGCTCGGCGTGAAGGCGTACGGCGGCACGCCCGTAACGGCTGGGAGCATCATCATCCGGCAGCGTGGCACGAAGGTTCATCCGGGCCTCAATGTCGGGAAAGGCTCCGACGACACGCTCTTCGCGAAGATCGACGGTCGCGTGACGTTCGCGAAGAGCCGGGGCCGGGGCGTGGTGAGCGTCATGGACGACGCGCTAGTGGGGGAGGCCACGGCCTGAGACCGCTCCACGGGGGTTCTTAGCCCCCTTGCAGTTTATTGATGAAGCCCGTTTCGTCGTTCGCGCCGGACGCGGCGGCGACGGCAGCGTCTCTTTCAATCGCGAGAAATTCAAGCCCCGCGGCGGCCCCGACGGTGGCCGCGGCGGCGACGGTGGCTCGATCCTCATTCGTGCCACTGAAGACCTCGCGACCCTCGAACACCTCGCATACCGGAACGTCATAAAGGCCGACCGCGGCCGACACGGCTCCGGAAACAACCGAACCGGGGAACGCGGCGAAAACATCACCCTCGAAGTCCCCATCGGCACCCTCATCTTCGACGAAGACGGGCTTTTGGCCGACCTCGCCGAGACGGGGGACGAATTCATCGTCGCCCGAGGCGGCGAAGCCGGACGCGGAAACGCCTCCTTCGCCACCTCGACGCGCCAGGCTCCGGCCTTCCGGGAAAGAGGATTGCCGGGCGAGGAGCGCGACATCCGGCTCGAGCTTCGCATTCTTTCGGATGTGGGGCTCGTCGGGCTTCCGAATGCCGGGAAGTCGTCGCTCCTCGCCGCCCTTTCCGCGGCCCGCCCGAAGGTGGGGGATTATCCGTTCACGACGCTCTCGCCGAGGCTCGGGGTCGTGGATGAGAAAGAGTACGCGAACCCCTTCGTCGTCGCGGATATTCCCGGACTCATATCCGGGGCGAGCGAGGGGCGGGGACTCGGGAATCGTTTTCTCCGGCACATCGCGCGGGCGAGGCTCATCGCGATCATCCTCGACGCGAGCGAAGACCCCGAAGGCGCGGAAGGCACCCTTCGGGCCGAGCTTTATGCGGCGAGACTCTCGAATAAACCGACTGTCGTGGCTTTGAACAAAGTGGATCTCCTCGACGGTGAACTCCGCGAGTATCTCCGGGAAGCCTTCCCCGGCGCTCTCCACATCTCCGCCGAGACGGGCGAGGGAGTCGAGGAACTCCGTGACCTCTTCGAGGCGAAGCTCCGCGAGATGAAGGACGAGCCGACCGCGAGCGGCGAAGACGGGGAGGAGAGGCGCGAGCATCGAACGTTCCGCCCCGAACGAGCGGGGATGCGCGTCGAGGAGGAGGACGGCGTGTACGTGGTTCGCGGCGAGGAGGTCGAGAGGATCGCGTTGAAGACGGACTGGGACAGCCGGGAGGGTGCCGAGCATGGATGGCGCGAGCTCGACCGGAAGGGCGTCATAGCGGCTCTCCGGCGGGCGGGCGCGGAGACGGGCGACGAAGTGAGGATCGGGGAGATGGAGTTCGATTTCCAATGACACCGAGTCCATACGCGCGGTTTCCTCTTCACGCCCTCGCGGAGTCCCGTCTCTCCGGCAACGGTGGCGGGGATGGCGTGAGCGGGAGGGGGCTTCGATGAGGGTCGGAATATTCGGCGGGACTTTCGACCCGGTTCATCTCGGGCATATGATCATCGCCGAGCAAGTCGTGGAGGAGATGCGCCTCGACAAAGTCCTCTTCGTGCCGGGCGGCATACCGCCCCACAAGGCCGCGTCGAGTGTGCGTGCGAGCGCCGAAGACCGATGCGAGATGGTTCACGCCGCCGTCGAAAAGAACGACCGCTTCGAGGTGGACCGCATAGAAATCGACGCCGGACGTGCCATGCACACCGTCGAGACGGTGCCGCTCCTCAAGGAAAAGCACCCCGAGAACGAGTGGTTTTTCGTCACCGGGGCGGACGAGGTGTCGAACCTCCTCACGTGGAAGGAGCCGGACCGCCTCCTCGAAGAGGTCGTGATGGTCGCGGCGACGAGGCCCGGCTCCGACCTCTCGAAGCTCGACCATCTCGAAGCCGGGCTTCGGAACTTCGACCGCATATTCCCGGTCGAGTGTTCGCGCGTGGACATATCGGCGACGGGGATACGGCGGAGGATTTTGCAGGGAAAGAGCGTTCGGTACATGGTGCCGGAGGGAGTGTACGAGATCATAAAGGAGAAGAAATTGTATGTGGGGGATTTGCGTCGGCAAAGAACGGAGGAAGGAGAGCCTTTGAAGGAGGGAAGCGCATGAACGGAACCGACGGCGGCGCGGCGCGGCAAAGTGTCACGGACGGCGAGGCGACCACCCGCGAGATGGCCGAGACGACGGCGCGGGCGGCGAGCGAGATGTTCGGCAAGGACATAACGATCGTGGATCTCCGCGACCACGTCTCGTACACGGACTATTTCGTGATCACGAGCGCCGAGACCGACCGCCAGACGAAGCGCATCGCCGAAGAAATCGTCGAAAAGATGATCGAAGCCGGACACCGCCCCCGCGCAAAGCGACTCGACGATGGCTCGCAGTGGATAAGCCTCGACTTCCTCGACGTCGTCGTCCACATCTTCACCGACGAGGCGCGGGATTATTACCGCCTCGAATCGCTGTGGAGGAGCGCGCCGCAAGAGAAGTGGGATGAATAGTTCTCGGTTCTCGGTTTTTAGTTTTTAGCCGAGAACCGAGAACTGAAAACCGGGAACGGTCGCGAAGCGACCACATTGACACTCCCCGCCCGCGAAACTATACTCTTCGGGCTTACGGGGCCGTAGCTCAGCTGGGAGAGCGTCGCGCTGGCAGCGCGAAGGTCAGGGGTTCGATCCCCCTCGGCTCCACTCTTTTTTACCCAACCGTGGGGAAAGCGGTTGCCGGAAGGTTTCGACACTACGACCCGCAAAAAGCGGGAGTCCGACTCCCATAACCCCACCGTGCCACCTGAATGGCGAACCCGGATCGTCGTCTCATGTCTCGTCGTCGCCCTTCTCGTCGGTGGAGCTTTCTATGCTTCTCGCGTTTCGGAGAAGGCTCCGGAGGTCGTGTATACGGCTTCCCTCGAAGAACTCGCGGTCGAGGAGGAAGGCTCGCTCACAATAGACATAAACACCGCCGACGAGGAGGAACTCGACGAGCTTCCGCAGGTTGGCCCGGCGACCGCCGAGGCGATCATCGAGCACCGGACGGCGAACGGGAGGTTCGACGCCGTGGACGAATTGCAGGAAGTCTCCGGCATCGGGCCGAAGACGATCCGGAAGATAAAGCCCTTTGCAAAAGTCTGAAACACCCTCCGAGGCCCATCCCGGCCCGGCGCTCGACCTCGATCTCCGCCCGCCCGTGAGGCTGGAGCCGTGGGCGATCACGGTCGCGGCGAGCATCGCCCTCGCCACCGTCGTACCGCCGATCTCACCGATGCTCGTCCTCGCGAGCGTCGTCGTCTCGCTCGGGGCGATGTTCTCGAAGGGTCTCGTGCCGGACGAGTGGCGGCTCATGGCGCTCCTCGCTTCGCTCTTCGTCGTCGGCGGAACCGCGGTCGCCGCTCTCCACGCCTCCGCGCCGGATCCTTTGGAGGAGCTTGGCGCGATCGAGCCGGGCGAAGTCTCCATAGTCGGAGTCGTGGCCTCCCCGCCTGTGCAGAGCGGATACGGACACCGGGCCGACGTTCGGGTCGAGCATCTCTGGCATGACGACGAGGAGATCCTTCGCGGTGGCGGGGTCGAGGTGTTCGTTCCCGGACTCGATGGTGTCGGGGTGGGGGACCGGGTGCGGGTGGACGGAGAGATATCGCTCCCCGACTCCGCCGAGATCAGCTTCGACTATGCCCGCTATCTCTCGACTAAACGCATATCCGCTGTCGTCGAGGGCATCGGGGCGTCTCCGGTGGACGATGAGCGTGGCTGGATCGGTGCCGTCCATCGCCGCACCGACACCGCCCTCGGATACGGCCTCCGCCCGAAGGAGTCCTCCATCGTGCGCGGCATGGTCCTCGGCGACCGCTCCCTCATCCCCGAGGAGGTGGACGAAGCGTTCCGGAAGTCCGGCGTAACGCACATTTTGGCGATATCCGGGCAACACGTCGCGATCCTCACGGCGCTCATATACTTCGCGCTCCGCTCCTTCGCCGTTCCGCTCGTGCCGAGAGTCGCCATCACGCTCGTCCTCATTTGACTGTACATCCTCGTCGCGGGGGCGCCGCCCTCGGCGATACGGGCCGGGGTGGTGGCGACGCCCGTGCTTCTCGCGGGGGTTCTCGGGCGCCAACTTTCCCCGCTCCACTTCATGGCGGCGATGCTCGCGCTCGTCCTCGCGTACAACCCGATGCTCGTGTACAGCGCGGGCTTCCAACTTTCCGTCGCCGCCGTATTCGGGATTCTCCTCCTTCGGAAGCCGCTGAAAAAGCTCCTCGAAAATACGATCCTCCGACCGTTCGTGAACTTGCCCGAAGTCGTGCCGAACCTCCTCGCCGTGTCGCTCGCCGCGCAAATTGCGACCGCCCCGATCATCGTCGCCTCCTTCGGGGAGGTTTCGGTCGTCGGAGTTCTTACGAACCTCGTGGCGGTTCCGCTCTCCGGCCCGATCCTCACGCTCGGGCTTCTCGCGGCCATCGTCGGTCAAGGTCTCCCGCTCCTCGCCTTCCCGCTCAATTTTGTGAACGGCTTCCTCGTATCGGCTCTCGAAACCGTCGCGGAGGTCGCCGCGTCGCTCCCGCTCGCCACCGTCTCGACACCGGGCGTGAGTTTGCTCATGATCGCGTTTTTCTATGTCGGGTGCGTACCCGCCGCCCTTTGCCAAAACTTTCTCCCCGAAGAGCGGTGGATTTTCTGGGCGGCCATCCTCGTCGTATGGACGGCGCTTTGGCTCATGCTCGCGAGCCTTGCGAGCGTGTGATGGCGGATCGCTTCCGCTTCGCCTTCCGCTTCGCGCTTGTCAGCGTGTCAGCAATTCAGCTTGTCAGCAAAAGCAAAAAGCTGAATTGCTGATTGGCTGACTGGCTGAAACGCTGCGGATTTCGTGAGGATGATTCCTCACGAAACTCGCTGTGAGAGGAAGCCGTCGGCCACGCGCCGGACGCGACTCGCTTCCTTTCTCCGTGAGCCTCATCCGAACGTGGAGGCGACCCACCGGGCCGACTTCCTTCGCCGATATACGAACGTTGCGGAGATATGTCGTGGAATTCGCCGACCGGGTTCGGTGCGATATGGAGTCCGGATGAATGCGTCCATCATTCGTCCTTTGCGAGTCGTCCTTTGCGAGTCGTCCTTTGCGAGCCGAGGAAAATACCGAACTCCCGAAGCGATCTCATGGTTCCAAGACCTCGCGGATGAGAGACGACCCGAGGCGGTCGAGTGGATTCCATATAGAATATCCTCATGGCCGTTTATTTGCTCCTCGGAGACGACGAAGAACGGAAATCCCGGGGCATCGAGAGGCTGCGGAAGAGCCGCCAGACCGATGCCTTCGACGCTTCGGACGCTTCGCCGGAAGCGGTCGTCTCGGCGTGCAATTCGTCGTCGCTTTTTGGGGACGGGACTTTCGTGCTTCTCAAAAACCTCGATGCGTGGAACGCCGCTCAGAAAGCGAAGATCGTGGCGTATCTCGAAAACCCTTCGGAGGACGCCGACCTCGTTCTCGCCGGAGCGAAGCTCGGGGCGAGAGAGAAGCTCCTCGCCGCTGTGGAGAAGTCCGGCGAGGTTCACAAGTTCGAGTCGCCGAAGGGGAAGGCACTCACGAAATGGGCGACGGGACACGCGAAGAAGATCGGCCTCGAATTGCCGGAGGATGTCGCCGAGGATCTCATCGAGAGGTGTTCCGGCGACAAAATGCGCCTCGTGAACGAGATCGAGAAGCTCTCGCTTTACGTCGGCGAGGGGACGGCGACGGTGGGGGATGTGGATCTCCTTTGCCCCCCGGACATCCAGTCGAACATCTTCACCTTCGTTGACGCCCTCGTGGAGGGGCGGCGCGGGAAGGCCGTCGAGATGCTCGAAAAACTTTCCTCGAACGGCGAAGCTCCGATGAAGATAATGGTCATGGTTCGGCGGCAGTTTCGGCTGATTTCACGGGCTTCGGCCCTCTTCGGGCGCGGAGTGCCGAGGAGCGAGGCGGCGAAGGATCTCAAAGTCGCGCCGTTCGTCGCGAAGAAGCTCGAAGAGCAAAGCCGGAAGCTCGGCGAGAGGGATCTC
The DNA here is from genome assembly GCA_013697825.1 of Rubrobacter sp. Taxonomy (GTDB): domain Bacteria; phylum Actinomycetota; class Rubrobacteria; order Rubrobacterales; family Rubrobacteraceae; genus JACCWD01. Next base: position 57,663 of record JACCWD010000113.1, on the reverse strand, counting down.
GAACACGCCCTCTCGCTCATCCTCGATCTCGAACGCGGTTTGAAGGGCGGCTCGCATCTCGACGACGAGCTTCAAGTCGAGCTTGCGGTGGTGGGGCTTTCGGGGGGCGAACGCCGATAGGCGTGGGCGCAATAAAAAACGCCCGGAAAAACCGGGCGCGGTGCGAATCTATTTGTCCCCGAAATTACTCGGCGGTTTTTGCCAAAGCCTTGTCGAAGCGGCTGACTTTCCGCGACGCTTTGTTCGAGTGGATGATGCTCCTCGATGCCGCGCTGTCGTAGGATTTTTGGGCGTGGTTCCGGATCTCGCGCGCCTTCTCCATGTCGCCGGAATCCACGGCCCGGTAGAAATTTTTGGAGATGGTGCGGAGGTTCGTACGGTCGCCCCGCTTCTGCTCGAAGCGTTTGAGGCTTTGTTTGTCGCGCTTGGATGGTGCCGGCACGTTTCGCTCCTGTCGGTGAGATCTTTCGCTTAGCCCGAAGAATGTAACACAAGCGGAACAAAGGGGCAATCGTGGTAGACTCCCCCCCAATGGAAAACCTCGAAAGAACGCGCAATTTCTGCATCATCGCGCACATAGACCATGGTAAAAGCACACTCGCCGACAGGCTCCTCGACCTGACCGACGCCGTCCCCGAGAGGGATCGCATGGATCAGATCCTCGACACCATGGAACTCGAGCGCGAACGCGGCATAACCATAAAAGCCCAAGCCGTCCGCCTCATCCATAAACGCCCCGAAGGCGACTATACGCTCAATTTGATCGACACTCCGGGCCACGTGGACTTCACGTACGAAGTCTCACGGGCGATAGCGGCGTGCGAGGGCGCGCTCCTCGTCGTTGACGCGAGCCAGGGAATTCAAGCCCAAACCCTCGCGAATTTGTATCTCGCGATGGAGCATGACCTCGAAATTATCCCCGTCCTCAACAAAATAGACCTCCCTATAGCCGATGTCGAAGGCGCAACCGAGGAAATCGTCGAGCTTCTCGGCGTGGACGAAGAAGATATTTTGAAGATCTCGGCGAAGACGGGGGAGGGCGTCCTCGACGTGCTCGACACGGTCGTGGATCGCGTCCCCGCCCCCGAGACGACCCGCGAGCAAACCCGAGCGATGGTCTTCGACTCCCACTACGACCCGTACCGGGGCGTCATCTCGCTCATCCGCCTCTTCGACGGCGAACTGAAAAAAGGCGACAAAGTTCAAGCGATGGGCTCCGAAGAGGTCTTCGAACTCCTCGAAGTGGGATGCTATTCGCCGAAGCCGACCGCCCTCGGAACCCTCGACGTCGGCGAGGTCGGATACGTCATCGCCGGACTCAAAGACATCGAAGCCCTCCGCGTCGGCGACACCGTGACGAAGGTGGACGACCCGGCGACGGAGCAGCTTCCGGGCTACGCGCAAGTTTTCCAGACTGTGTATTGCGGCCTTTATCCGACGGAGGGCGACGAGTTCGAGCGTCTCCGCGACGCCCTCTCGAAGCTCCAGTTAAATGACGCCTCCCTCGACTTCGAGCCGGAGAACTCACGCATGGGCTTCGGGTTCCGGTGCGGCTTCCTCGGGCTTCTCCACATGGAGATCATCCAGGAAAGGCTCGAGCGCGAGTTCGACCTCGATCTCATAGCCTCCTCACCAAGCGTGAAGTATGAAGTTATAGTGGACGGCGAAACCACCGAGGTCACGAACCCGAGCGATCTCCCGGACGACTTCGAAGAGATCCGGGAGCCGTGGGTTCGCTCGACGGTGATTTGCCCGAAGGATTATATCGGGGCGGTGATGGGCCTTTGCCACGAGAAACGCGGCGTTTCCATCGGCATGGAATACATCTCGACGCGCCGCGTTCAATTGACGTACGACCTTCCGCTCGCGGAGATCATCACCGACTTCTTCGACCAGTTGAAGAGTCGCACCCGAGGATACGCCTCGTACGACTATGACTCAAAGGGATACGAAATATCCGACCTTGTTAAAGTTGAGGTTCTGGTCTCGGGTGATGTCGTGGATGCGCTCTCGATCATCGTGCATCGGGAGAAGTCGTACGCACGGGGCCGCGCCCTCGTCGAGAAACTGAAGGAGCTCATCCCGCGCCAGCAATTCGAGGTTCCGATTCAGGCGGCGGTCGGGCGGAGGATCATCGCCCGCGAAACCGTCCGGGCATATCGCAAGGACGTAACCGGAAAATGCTACGGCGGCGACATCACGCGCAAGAAAAAGCTCCTCGAGCAGCAAAAAGCGGGCAAGCGGCGCATGAAGCAAGTCGGGAAGGTCGAGATCCCGCAGGAAGCGTTCCTCGCGGCGATAAGGATTTGAGTCGCTACGCCTTCGGCTTCGCTCCGGTTCTCGGTTTTTAGTTCTCGGTTTTTGGCTGAAAACTGAAAACCGGGAACTGGGAACCAAATAGCGAAGCGACTTCACGGTGGTAAAATCCCCGTCATATGAAGCATCCCGAAATCACCGACAGGCAGCGGGAGATCCTGCTGAAGACGCTTGAACTGTACATTTCCACGGGTTCTCCGGTGGGGAGTCATGTCCTCGCCGACGAGGTCGGGGCGAGCAGTTCGACCGTCCGGGCGGAACTCTCCGACCTCGAATCCCGCGGCCTTTTGACCCACCCGCACACCTCCGCCGGGCGCGTCCCGACCGACGCGGGATACCGCTTTTACGTGGATTCCCTCATCGAAGGAAGCCCCGGAATGAACGCGCCGCTCGAACCCGTCGAGAGGCATGACAACCTCGACGAGCTTCTTCGCGGAGTCTCCGAGGGGATGAGCGAACTCACGAGGCTCCTCGCCGTCGTCGCCGGGCCGAGCGCGATCGGCGAGTCGCTCTCGCGAGTGGATTTCCTCCCGCTCCCCGAGAAGTCGCTCCTTCTCGTCGTTTCGATGGAGAGTGGTTCTTCTTCGAGCGCGACCGTCTCGCTCCCCGCCGAGGTCGAGGAGGACGAGCTGCGAGAGATCTTCGCCGCCCTCAATTCGTGGCTCGGCGGGCGTGAGATCGGGCGCGACCTCGAACTCGCGAAGGCCGCCCGAAACGCCCTCGCCGACCACGACCCGCTCGTGATCGAAGCCGTCCTCGATGCGGTCGAGGCTCTCGGGCGGGCGAACGAGCGGGGCGTTTTCGTGCGAGGGGCGTCGGCGCTCCTCTCGCATCTCGACGACCTCGACCCGGAGAGCGTCGCCGCCGTCGTCGAGATCTTCGAGCGGAGGCGGTGGCTCCTCAATCTCATGGGCGATGCTTTGCAAAGATCGGTCTCCGCCGGGGGGAGCGGCATCATTGTCTCCATCGGAGCCGAGAACGTGTTCCACGGCCTCGGAGGGACGAGCCTCGTCGCGGCGGCTTATTCGAGCCACGAGCGTCCGTATGGCGTCGTCAGCCTCATCGGGCCGAAGCGCATGGACTACGACTCCGCGATCACTACCGTGAGATCGGCGTCCGAGACACTAACCCATTACTTGAACGCAAGGTTTTAATATTGGCTAATTCGAAGCGCGATTACTACGAGATTCTAGGCGTGTCCCGAGAGGCGACGGCGCAAGAAGTGAAGAAGGCGTACCGCCGCCTCGCCCGCGACCACCACCCCGACGCGAACCCGGACGATGCGAGCGCCGAGGAACGCTTCAAGGAACTCACCGAAGCCTACGAAGTCCTTTCCAACGCGGAGGCCCGCCGAGCCTACGACACGTACGGCCACCAAGTCCCGAGAGGCGGCGGCGGACAGCCCGGCGGTGACCCGTTTGGCGGCGTTCAAGATATCTTCGAGGCTTTCTTCGGGGACGGCTTTAGCGGCTCTTCGATGTTCGGCGAGGGCTTCGGCGGGGCTTCGCGCGGCCCGGCGCGTGGGCGGAACGCCGAGGCGGACATCGAGCTCGAACTCGCCGAGGCGGCCTTCGGGGTTGAGCGTGAAGTGAACGTTCAGGTTGTGAAGAATTGCTCGGTTTGTAGCGGATCGGGCGGGAAAGAGACGCATCTTTGCGGGATGTGCGGTGGCGCGGGAGCGGTGAGGACGGTTCGGGACACGCTCCTCGGGCAGATGGTGAGCCAGTCGGCGTGTCCGGATTGCCGGGGAGCCGGGAGGATCGTGGACGTTCCGTGCGACGAGTGCCGGGGGAGCGGGAAGGTGTCGAGTATCGCCTCCCGGAGGGTCGCGGTTCCGGCGGGCATCGAGGACGGAATGAGGCTCCGCGTCTCCGGCGCGGGCCACGATGGGGAGTCCGGCTCTCCGCCCGGAGACCTTTACATAAACATAAAGGTGAAGGAGCATCCCGAGCTTATGCGGGACGGCGAGGATCTCATCCACCGGATGAAGGTTAACTTCGTTCAGGCGGCGCTTGGGACGGAGTTTCGGGTTCCGACTTTGGAGGGCGATTCTCCGGTGACGGTCGAGCCGGGGACGCAGCCGGGGGCGGCGATCCGGCTCCGGGGCGAGGGGATGCCGAGGATTCGTGGCCGCGGTCGCGGCGACATAAAGGTCGTGGTGGACGTGATGATGCCGACGAGGCTCACGCCCGAGCAGCGCGAGCTTCTCGAAAAGTTCGAGCAAATGAGCGGCGCGGAGACGTACAACGGCGGCGGAGCCTCGTTCTTCGAGCGGCTACGAGGGGTTTTCAGGTAGGGCCGGGCCACGCGAGAGAGAATCACACGCATCTTCGTGAACCATTCGCCGCAACCGAACACGGCTTTCGCGCTCCTCGGAAACGAAGCGCACCACCTCACGGATGTCCTCCGGGCGAAGCCGGGCGATACGTTCGAGGTCGTCGGACACGGCGGGAGGGTTTTCGTCGCGGAGCTTCTCGATGGCGGCGAGGCTTTTGTCGTCGAGGAGGTTTTTTCGGAGGAGAGCGAATCGTTCGGGGTCGTGCTTTATCAGGCGGTTCCGAAGGGGAAGCGTATGGATGTCGTCGTGGAGAAGGCGGCGGAGCTTGGGGCGACGAGGATCGTGCCGCTCGTCACCGACCGTTCGGTGGTTAAGGCGGGCGAGGGGAGCAAACTCGAACGGTGGCGAAGGATCGCCGAGTCGGCGGCGCGGCAGTCGCTCCGAACCGTGGTGCCGGAAGTTGTCGCTCCGACACCGTTCCGGGAGGCTCTCGAAGGTGCGGAGGGGGCGATTCTCCTTCACAATGGGGAGGGGGTTCCGTCGCTCGAAGAGGTCGTTTCGTCTCCGGCGAGTTTGTTCGTCGGGCCGGAGGGGGGATGGAGCGAGGCGGAGATGGAGTATGCGGGGGAGGTCGGGGCGGCGTTCGCGAGAATCGGGCCGCATCGGCTTCGGAGCGAGACCGCCGGTATCGCCGCTGTCGCGAGGGCGGGGGCCGCTCTCGAAGCGAAGTATGAAACCATGAAGAGAGAAAGATGAGCGGAGGAAAGATGAGCATATCGGATCAAATACAGGGCGACATAAAGACGGCTATGAAGGAGCGCGACAAAGCGAGGCTCGGGGCTTTACGGATGGTCGGGGCCGCGCTCAGAAACGCGGAGCTCGAAACCGGGGAGCCGATATCCGAGGAGGAGGAGACGGCGATCCTCCGCCGCCAGCTAAAACAGCGAGAGGAGTCCGCCGAGGCGTTTCGGAAGGCCGGGCGCGAGGAGTCGGCGAACGCCGAGTCGGCAGAGGCGGAGATCATACGTGCGTACCTCCCGAGATCCCTCTCCGAAGAGGAGATGTCGGCCATCGTGGATCGCGCCGTCTCCGAGACCGGGGCCGAGGGCATGAAGGACATGGGGCGGGCGATGGGAAGGGCGGTGGAGCTTTCCGAAGGCCGGGCCGACGGGAAAGAACTCTCCGCCCTCGTGCGGAGTCGATTGCAATGAAAGCTGAAATGCTGACAAGCTCGCAAAGCGAACGAAAGGAATGACGAACATCACGGATAGTCAGATAGAGGCGAGGCTCGTGATACCGCCCGGAAGGATGCTCGATGTGTTCGGGGAGCGCGACGTGGTGCTTCGGCGCATCGAGGAGATCGTGGATTGCGAGGTCATCGTGAGGGGCAATGAGATCACTTTGAAAGGCGGCGAGGATGCGGTGAACCGGGCGGAGTCGGTTTTCAACGGCCTCGTCGAGCTTTCGGAGGAGGGACATCATCCGACGACCGAGACCGCCGAGCGGCTTTACAAGATGAGCGCGGGCGGCGACGGGCGGGAGGTTCTCGGGGATGTGATCCTCACGCACCGGGGGAGGCGGGTCGCGCCGAAGACGAGGAACCAGAAAGGGTACACGGACGCTATCCGGAAGAGTCAAGTTACGTTCGGCATCGGGCCGGCGGGGACGGGGAAGACGTACCTCGCCGTCGCGCTCGCGGTGGACGCTCTCAATCGCGGGGACGTTACGCGCCTCATACTCACCCGTCCGGCTGTGGAGGCGGGGGAGTCGCTCGGGTTTTTGCCGGGCGATATGATGGCGAAGGTCGATCCGTATTTCCGACCGCTTTACGACGCGCTTTACGAGATGGTCGATCCGGCGAAGTTCCAGGCCCATTTGGAGCGGGGCATAATCGAGATCGCGCCATTGGCTTTTATGAGGGGCCGCACGCTTAATGACGCCTTCATCATCCTCGACGAGGCGCAGAATACGACCCCGCAGCAAATGAAGATGTTTCTCACGCGACTCGGCTTCGGCTCGAGGATGGTCGTCACGGGGGATCTCACGCAGGTGGATCTTCCTCGGGGGAATATGAGCGGGCTTCATGACGCGAGGCGCGCCCTCGCGGGGGTCGAGGGAGTATCATTCGTGGGTATGGGCCGCGACGACATAGTGAGGAGCGACCTCGTGATGCGGATAGTGGACGCATACGAAGAGGCGGAAGATCAGTCGGAGAAGCGCGGAGGATAAGGCGGAGATCGCCGGAGAGACATGCCCCTCAACGACAAAACCGTGCAAAAGGCGAACGGGAAGCGGGTGGACGAGGTCCACCGCCCGCCGACGGCGTTCGAGCGTCTCCGGGCGTGGGTGGACAGGTTGCCGCGCCTCAAATTGTACGTCGCCCTCACCGCCGTAACGTGGCTCGCGCTCACCGCGATCATCGGCCTCGACTCGAGCCATCTCTCGGCGGTCGGGCTTCGGGCGGAGCCGGGCTACCAGGCGGGGGACATCGCGCAGCGCGACGAGTTCGCCTCGCGGGCGGTGAGTTACGAAAACCCGGCGGCGACCGAGGAGGCGAGGAACGAGGCGGCGGGCGCGATCGCGGAGATCTACCAGCAAAGCAACGCCGTTCCGCAGCAAGTCGAGGGGAACGTGGGGGAGTTCTTCGACCGGGTGCGCGACCTTCGCCAGTCCGAGAGGCCCGAGGACGAGAAGGTCGCCCGAGTCTCCGACACCTCGCCGTTCTTCCTCACCGACGACGTCGCCCGAGCTTTGATCTTCATCTCCGCCGACGACCTCGACGACGCGGAACGATACGTCTCGGAGAACCTCGATGCTCTTTATACCGCCGCCGTCGTGGCCGAGGACAGCGTCATGGACATCCCACCCTCGGCGATACGATTGACCGAGGCCCGAAACCGCCTCTCGGAGGCCGCCGAGGGCGACGCTTCGGGCGATGTGGGGCTTCTCACCGAGGCTCTCAGCCGGGGCTTCCTCCAGCCGAGCTACGTCATAGACCGCCAAGCCACCGAGGAGGCTCGCGCGGCGGCGGTCGCGCAGGTCAAGCCTGTGCAAAGCGCCGTCCAGCCGGGCGAGAGGATCATCGCCCGCGGGGAGGTCATTGACCGCGAGAGCGTCGCGCAACTCGAAGCCCTCGGCAAGATCCGGGACACGAACCCGTGGACGGTCCTCCTCGGCATCTCACTCGTCATCGCCGCGCAACTCGGCGTCGCATGGTACTTTTTGGAGCGCTTCGGGAAGCGCATCTTCAAAAGCAAAGCCGCCATCCGACTCCTCCTCGCCGCCTCGCTCATGATCCTCTTCACCCTCATGGCGCGGGCCTTCGTGCTTCTCTCGTTCAATGCGTACCTCATACCGCTCGCCGGGCTGTCCGTACTCGGGACGATACTCCTCGGCCCGAGGCTCATGTTCCTCATGGTCGTCGTGTCGAGCATCAATGTGGGGATCATCGCCGGAAACGACTTCCTCCTCGCCTCGGCGCTCCTTATCTCCTCGGGGTTCGCTATTTATACGGTCGTGCGCGTGGACTCCCGCGAGCAACTTTTGAGAGCGGGCCTCATCATCGCCCTCGTGACCGGGGGCGTGACCTTCGCCATAAGCCTCGTCGGCGGAAGCACCATGAGCGTCGCTCTTTGGCAAGGTGTCCTCGGCCTCGGGAACGGCGCGCTTTCGCTCATGCTCGCGATGGTTCTCCTCCCGCTCCTCGAGAACGCTTTCAATCTCCTCACGCCGATGAAGCTCCTCGAACTCTCCGACCCCGGAGCCTCGCTTTTGCAAAAATTGCTTCGGAAGACGCCCGGAACCTTCTCGCACTCCATGCAAGTCGGTGTGATGGCCGAGAACGCCGCCGACCGCATCGGGGCCGACCCGCTCCTCGCCCGCGTCGGGGCATATTACCACGACGTTGGGAAGATGGAGCATCCGGGGTACTTCATCGAAAACCAGATCGCCCAAATGAACCCCCACGAAAACCTCTCGCCCGCCCTCTCCGCGAAGATCATAAAACGACACGTGAAGGACGGGGTGGAGATCGGGCGTGCGTGGGGTCTCCCGGAGGAGATCATAAGCCTCATCTCCGAACATCACGGCACGACGCGCATCGAATATTCCTACCGGAAAGCCCTCGATGAGAAGGGCGAAAAGTCCGTGCGCGAGTCGGACTTCCGGTATTCGAGCGGTCGTCCGAAATCGAAGGAGTCCGGCATCCTCATGCTCGCCGACACGGTGGAGGCGACGGTGAGAGCGTTGCCGAAAGCGACCCCGAAGCGCATCGAGGACGTCATCCGCGACACGATTTCACGGAAGCTCGACGACGGGCAATTCGACGAATGCGAGCTGACTCTGCGTGAGATCCACGAAGTCGGAGAGGCGATCCGCGAAGCGGTCATCGGCTTCCTCGGCCCTCGCATCGAATACCCGGAGGCCGAGTCGAAGCCGCCGAAGCAAACCGCCAAACCCGCCGCCGGAAACCCGACGTGATCCCACTGGAAACCTCATGACTTTCTCCGTCGCGCTCCTCGACGAAGGGAACCTCGCCTCCCTCGACCCGGAGCGGGCCACCCGACTCGCCGCCCTCGCCTTCGCCGAGCGCGGCTTCGACCCGGAGGAACTCGGCGAAGTCTCCATCGCCCTCGTCGGCCCGGAGGACATGCGCTCCCTCAACGAGCGTTTCCGGGGGAAAGACTATCCCACCGATGTCCTCTCCTTCGAGATGGACGGCCCGTTGTCGGGCGAGATGGTCGGAGAGATCGTCATATGCCCCGAGGCCGCCGATATGGATCTCGAAGAACTCGTCGTCCACGGCTCGCTCCACCTCGCGGGCATGGATCACGGCGAAGACTTCGGCGCGAGCGAGATGTCGGAAATCCAAACGAAGGTCATGGAAAAGGCGTGATGGAACCCCGAGCGAGCGATGGCGGCGAGTTTCATGCGCGACGCTCGATTCGGCGACACTCGATTCGGCGACATCCGATTCGGCAGTGTCCGATGCGGGTCGCCGAGCATACTCGCCGCGCGAGGGAACTCGGGTATCCCGGCATCGGATTCGACAGTGGGGATGTCCTTCGCGTGGGCGCGGGTTTCTCGCGGATGGGAGGGGCTTCGCGTGTGCGGGGCGCCCCTCGCTCTCGGAGGGCGGCGCGTCCCCCTTCGATGCCCTCGAAATCCTCCGCGATGGAAACCCGGGACGCGCGCCGGATCTCCGCCGTCGGAGAAGGCTTTCCGCGAAACGGACTCGTCGCCGAGGAGACTCGCTGCCGGAAAGAGTCGTCGGAGCGGCGCGTCCCCGAAAATTCTCGCCGGATGAGGAGCCGGGTTTCCTTCCACGGAGCGTGTCCGTGAAGGGGGAAAAGGAGACGGAGGATCGCGCCTTCATCGGGGGCTTCGACCATGCGTGGGAGGGCATCGTCCGGGCCGTCCGTACACAGCGGAACATGCGCTTCCACGCCCTCGCCGCCGTCGCGGTCGTCGTCGCGGGACTCGTCTTCCGCGTCGGTGTCGCGGAGTTCGCCGTCCTCTTCTTCGCCATCGCGCTCGTCATGGCGATGGAGCTTGTGAACACGGCGGTCGAGGCCATCGTGGATCTCGTCTCTCCCGAGTTCGACCCGCTCGCGAAGATCGCGAAGGACGCCGCCGCCGGAGCCGTCCTCGTCGCGAGCATCGGAGCGGCGATCGTCGGCGCGATCGTCTTCGGCGCGAGGGCCATCGAACTCGCGGCGAGCATCCTCGGATCGTGGTGAGAGCGACGTGTGCGACCGGGAAGCTCCGTCGCGTCTCGCCGGGCGGTCGCCGAACCGAGACAGAAAGTATCGGCGGAGGGGAGCGACGCCGACTCCGGGCACGGCTCCGCCGCCCGGCGAAGGAGGCGCGCCTCGTCACGGCCCGCCGTGCGCTCGCCGAGCCGTGGAAGCGGCGGATGTGGAAGGCGGAGGTCCCGACGGACACGCCGAACCGGGGGCGATGCCGACTCCGAGTTTGTGGATTCGATACCGTCCGTCGCGGTGATGCTCGGCGGGCCGTCTCCCGTCGAGCCACCCTCGAAGCGGGGAAGCCGAAGCGGCGAACGGTGGCGAATCCGAAACCCGGCACATGTCTCCGCTCCCGGCTCGAAGATGCGTTCCGCCGGGGCGCATTCATGGCGAGACGCGGCTTCCCCGGCGAATGGGGCGGCGCGTGGCCGAGGTTTTCCCGAGGCGACATTCGCCGAAACGGGCGCGGTTCGGCGGAGGGATACGGATGCCGGGGGCGGAAATGTGGAGCCGTGTCTCATGGAGACGCTTTGCCGGAGCGTATACTTTGCGGAGCGGCTTCCCCGGCGGCGGGACATGATTTTCGGACGCGATGAAAGAGGGGGCATGGAACTCGAAGAGATAATGGAGGCGGCCCGCGAGGCTTCGCGGAACGCATACGCGCCGTACAGCGGCTTCCATGTCGGCGCGGCGATCATGACGGAGGGCGGCTCCGTCCACACCGGATGCAATGTCGAGAACGCCTCGTATGGACTCGCCATATGCGCCGAGCGGAACGCCGCCGCCGCGATGGCCCTCGCCGACCTGGACGACCGCTCGATACGACTCGTCGCCGTCCACAGCCCCGGAGCCGCGCCGTGCTTCCCGTGCGGGGCGTGCCGACAAGTCCTCCGCGAGTTCGGCTGCAAAGAGGTCGTCGTCGAGGACGGAAGTGGCGGGTTTCGACGCCTCCCCTTCGAGCGGGACATCCTCCCGAACTCCTTCGGTCCGGAGGCGCTGTGAAGGCGGCGTACCGGAGCGAACTCGCGGCGGAGGTGTACGACATCGGCATCCCGGTGGTCGGACACTCCTTCGGGGATGTCGAATTTTACCGGGATCGTCTCGCCGATTGCCGGGGCCGGATACTCGAACCCGCCGTGGGGAACGGGCGGATTCTCATTCCGCTCCTCGAAGCCGGACTCGTTGTGGACGGCCTCGACTCCTCGCCGGAGATGCTCGCCCGGTGTCGGAAACATTGCTCGGAGAGGGGACTCGACCCGACCCTCCGCGAAGGAGGAATGGAGTCTTTTTCCCTCCCGGAGAGGTATGAGGCCGTCATCGTCCCGGCCGGTTCCTTCCTTCTCCTCGAAGACCGCCGGGATTCCCTCGAAGCCCTCCGGCGTTTCCGCGAACACCTCGTTCCGGGCGGGCGGCTCATTCTCGATCTCGAACTCCGCACCGATTTCTGCCTCGACCATGTCTCGACGAGGACGTTCACGACATCCGAAGGGGATCTCATCACGCTCGAATCGAAGCTCTTCGAAGTGAACTTCCTCGACCAATACGCCGTCGTTTTCCTTAAGTACGAGAAGTGGCGCGACGGAAAACTCACGGAGGCCGAACTCCACCGTTTCCCGCTCCGGTGGTACGGCATCGAGGAATTCAAGCTCATCCTCGAGAGCGAAGGTTTCTCGGAGATCACCGTCTCCGCCGAGTATGAACACAGGAAGGCTCCGTCGAGCGCGGATCAAACTTTCACCTTCGAGGCTCATCGTGTCTGAGATTTCGCCCGAGAACGGGTTCCGGAGCGGGTTCGTCGCCGTCGTCGGAAGGCCGAACGTCGGGAAAAGCACGCTCGTGAATAGGCTCGTCGGGGAGAAGGTTTCGATCACGTCGCCTCGCCCGCAAACCACGCGGGGGCCGATCCGCGGGGTTCGGAACGCGCCCGGTTGTCAGGCGGTGTTCGTAGATACGCCCGGATCGCAAAAGCCGAAGGACACGCTTCGCTCTCGCATGCAGGAACAAGTTCTCGCGAGCCTCGCGGAGTCCGATGCGATCCTCTTCCTCCTCGACGCTTCGCAGGCGACGAAAGGACTCGGAAGCGGAGACCGGTACGTCGCCCGCATCGTCTCCGAGTCTGGCGTGCCCGCCATCGCGTGCGTGAATAAGGTGGATCTCCTCGAAAAGCGCGACGAAGCCCTCCCCATCGTCGCCGCCCTCACCGGACTCGGCGAGTGGCGCGAGACGTTTTTGATGAGCGCGTCCACCGGACTGAATACCGACCCGCTCATGGATTCCGTCCTCGAACTCCTTCCGCCCGGCCCGCAATATTTCCCCGAGGGCGTGGCGACCGACTATCCGGAGACGTTCATCCTCGCGGAGTACATACGCGAGAAGGCTTTGAATGCGCTTCGGGATGAGGTTCCGCACGCCGTCGCGGTCGAGGTGGAGGATGTCGAGCGGAAGGAGAACGTTACGGTGGTGTATGCGATCCTCCATGTGGAGCGGAAAAGTCAGCGCATGATCGTGCTCGGCAAGGACGGGAAGACCATAAAGAGGATCGGGAGTGAAGCTCGACTCGACGTTGAGCGTCTACTTGGAGTTCGGATTTACCTCGACCTCAAAGTGAAGGTGAGTCCGGGGTGGAGGGGGGATCCGCAGTTTTTGGATCGGCTCGGGTTATAGTTGGCGGCGGTTATAATGGGCGGGTTGGTTTTCGACATCTTTGAGTGAGGAGGGAATTTCATGGCTATGAGGGTTAGGGAGTTTGCGAAGACCGTGGATCACACCCTTCTCAAGCCGGACACGACGGAGAAGGAGATAGTCCGTATCTGCGAAGAAGCCGCCGAATACCACTTTGCCGCCGTGTGCATTCCGCCGGGGTATGTGAGGCGGGCGGCGAGGGAATTGAGTGGTGTGGACGTGAAGGTGGCGACCGTCATCTCGTTCCCGTTCGGCGCGGACACGATGGCTATAAAGACCTCCGCCGTGCGCGACGCGATCGTGGGCGGCGCGTCGGAGATCGACGTGGTTATGAACATTTCGAGGTTTCTTTCGGGGGATTTCAATTACGTCGCGGAGGAGCTTGCGAGCCTCAACCAGGAAGTGAGCGTCGTCGCGATGAACAATGGCCTCAACGACATCGTTGTGAAGGTCATAATCGAGACCGCATACCTCGACGACAAAATGAAGCGCCTCGCGACGCAAATCGTGGCCGCGAGCGGCGCGGACTTCGTGAAGACCTCGACGGGCTTCGCGCCCTCCGGTGCGACCCCCGAGGATGTTGCGATACTCCGCGAGGAGGCTCCCGAAGGACTCGCGGTGAAAGCCTCGGGGGGGATACGGACGCTCGACGATGCACTCGAAATGCTCAATGCGGGGGCGTCGCGGCTCGGGATGAGCGCGAGCGTCGCGGTGATGAAGGAAGCGGAAGATGGCGGTTTACAGGAATAAAGGGATCGTGCTCCGATCCATACGCTTCGGCGAGGCCGACCGCATCCTCGACCTTTATACGCAAGACGCCGGACTCATCTCGGCGATCGCGAAAGGCATCCGAAAGACGAGATCCAAATTTGGGGCGAGGCTCGAACCGCTCTCGTGCGTGGAGTTCATGGCGTATAGCGGGCGCTCGCTCGACACCCTCACGCAAGCCGAGACGCTTCGGAGCTTCCATAAGATTCGGGAGGATCTCGTCCGCTTCGACGCGGCGGCCCGGATGGTCGGGTATGTGAAGTCGCTCTCCGGGGGCGACGAGGCCGACCGCCGGGTTTTCAATCTTCTTTATCACGCGCTCGACGCGCTCGAAGGCCGGGGTTCCGGCTTCGAGGTGATGGAGGCGGCGTTCGGGATGAAGCTCGCGATTTTGGCCGGGTATGCTCCGCAACTCGATGCGTGCGTCGAATGTGGGATGGAGCCGGAAGATTTGGAAGGGATGATCCGGTTCGCCCCGGATCTCGGCGGCATACTTTGCGCCGAGTGCGGCGGCGGGTCGCGCGACTCCTTCCCGCTTCCGCCGGGCGCGCTCGAGCGGCTCCGGGCCATCGTCCGGCTTCCGCTCAAAGAACTCCCGGAGACGGAGCGGATGAGCGAGGCTCTCCGCCGCGTCGTTCGCTCGCACGTCATCGCCCACGCCCCGTCGAACGCCCTCATCTCCGAGGGCGGAGGGCGGAGGCCCGCGTGAGCAAAGACCGGGAGTCGGGAGGCGCTCCGCTCCGCTCGCTTCGGGAGTCGGGAGTCGGGGCGGTTTCGACTTTCTCTTCTTCCTTCATCGGACTCGGCGCGGGACGGGTTTTCGCCGGGCTTCATCTTCTTCGTTCACGGGGGATGAAGGATTCGCAACCCTCTCTTTTTCGGATTTCGACTTTCGAGGGAGGATTCGAGTGAGCCGCGCCGAAGGAAAGTGGGCGTGCGGTGGGAGTTCGGGTCGGGTTCGGCCCGAGCCGCCGGACGGGGTGAGGAGCGATTTCCAGCGCGACCGGGATCGCATCATCCACTCGAAGGCGTTCCGGCGGCTCATGCACAAAACGCAGGTTTTCATCTCCCCGGACGGCGATCATTTCCGAACCCGCCTCACGCACACGCTCGAAGTGATGCAAATTTCGCGCACTATCGCCCGCGCCCTCGGGCTGAATGAGGATCTCGCCGAGGCGATCGCCTTCGGACACGATCTCGGACATACGCCGTTCGGGCATACGGGGGAGGAGGAGCTTCACCGCGCCCTCGCGCCGCATGGACGGTCTTTCCGGCACAACGAGCATTCGCTCCGGGTCGTGGATCTCCTCGAACGTGAGGGGGCGGGACTCAATCTCACGATGGAGGTGCGCGATGGCATCCTCCATCACACCGGGAAAGGATCGCCGTCCACGCATGAGGGGGCCATCGTGCAAACCGCCGACCGGATCGCGTACGTGAACCACGACGTGGACGACGCGCTCCGGGCGGGGATCATCTCGATAGGCGACCTTCCGAAGGAGCCGATCGAGGTTCTCGGGGAGAGGATGAGCGACCGGATAGACACGCTCGTGCGGGGCATGATCTCGACCTCGGAGAAGCGCGGGGAGATTTCCCTCTCCGGCGAAATTTACGCGCCGTTCATGTCCCTCCGCTCGTGGCTTTTCGAGAACGTGTACCGGAACCCGGCCTCGAGCCAGAAACAGAAAGCCGGGGCCGTCGTGAAGGCTCTCTTCGAATATTTCCTCGCCCACCCCGAAGAGCGGGCGAAGAGCGACCCGGACGATGTCTCCGAGACGGTGGATTTCGTCGCGGGGATGACCGACCGGTACGCCATCGCGACGTACAAGCGCATCTTCCTCCCGAGGGGCGACATATTCGCGTAGCGGGAGCCGTGCGGCCGAAGCCGTCCGTCGAGACGACATATCCGGCGCGAGGCCGTTTGCCGCATACTTCGTCCGACCGTTCTCGGTCGAGGGGCATCGCGTCCGGACGCGGCTTCGTTTGTGTGGGATCCGGGTACTCGCTCCGCTTCGCGAGGGCGGATAATACGACACACGATGCGGAGCGCGGGGAGATACGACCATCCGGCTCCCGGCCTTCGAGGGATTTTGGCGTATGGGGAATGAATGAAGTTTCGAGGTCGCACTCCCGACCCCGCTCCTTTCGACTCACGACCTCACGCGGGGAGCGAAGCGTTCTCCGCGACGCGCCTCGCGAGGGCGTCGAGACGAAACCCGAAGCCCGGCTCCGGCCTCACCCGGTTTTCGTATGAAACGTCGCTGAATCGAAAGCCTCTTCGGGTAATATTGTCGGACGGGCATCACGAGAAGGGGGAGAACGAGTTGAGAATCTCTCAAAATAGCATCGAGGCCGTGAGGGAGTCGGCGGACATCGTCGAGGTCGCCTCGGAGTTCACCGCGCTCCGGCGGCAAGGGGCGCGCTTCGTCGGGCTTTGCCCTTACCCCGACCACTCGGAGAAGACGGGGTCTTTCAGCGTGGACGCGGAGAAGGGGTTTTATTATTGCTTCGGGTGCCTTGAGGAGAACGAGCGCATATGGACTTCGAGGGGTTTTATCCGGATTGCGGAGGCGGAGGTCGGCGATGAGGTCATCGGGCTTGACGGGCGGCGCGAGTCCATAACGGAGAAGTTGGTCAAAACCGGATCGACCGTGAGGATAAAGACGGGGGCGGCGAAGGAGGGCATTAGTCTGACTCCGGATCACTGGTGCGTCTTCGTCAAGAAGAGCGAGGCGATGCGGGTGAATCCGCGCGTCCACTTTCGACATAAAGGCGAGGATGCGCTCAGGTTTTCGAGAAAGCTGCGTGCTCTGAATGGCGACGGCGAGATTACCGTGGATCGCGCCTCGAATATCCGACCGGGGGATTTCTGGCTGTATCCCGTGATCCCCGACCATGAGCGCGCCGACTCGCCGTTGTCCGGCGAGGGCGTTATCAAAGCGTATACGATGGGTCCGAGGAATGAGCGGATCACCGAGTTGCACGTGAACGAGGACACGGCTTGGCTGTTCGGGGTTTGGCTGGCGGAAGGCTCGCTTTACAGGGGGGGCGTGAAGTGGAGTTTCGGCGTCCACGAAACCGAGACTTTGGCTCCGAAGGTCGTGCGGATTCTCGAAGAGGAGTTCGAGCGGCCCGCGACTACGATTGTCCGGCCGGAGAAGAATATTTGCGAGGTGATGTGTTCGAGTACGGATCTCGCCGCGCTCTTCGAACGCTGGCTCGGACGCGGGTGCGAAAACAAACGGATTCCGACCGAGGCGTTGCATTGGACGGCTCCATGCCAAGAAGCGACGATCGACGGCTACATGGTCGGAGACGGCTGCACGTATCAAAAAGTCACGAGCGCCGCTTCGGTTTCGGAGGGATTGGCTTACGGGATATTCGCCCTTTGCGTCCAAACCCGGAAAGTTTGCTCCATAAACGCCTGGCCAGAATACGTCGGCAAAGACGGCACGAAACACCGACGATTTTATACGGTGCATTTGCTTTGCAAAGAATCGCTCAAAGGATTCTTCGCGTCGATATCCGGCACGATGTATTTCTGGTCTATGGTTCGGGAGGTCGAGATCGACTACGAAGAACCCACGACGGTCGTTGACATCGCCACCACCGGTTCGCACACATTTCTGACAAAGATGGGAATCACCCATAATTGCCAAAAAGGCGGCGACGCCATAAAACTCGTCGGCGACCTCAAATCGTTCTCCTTCACCGACTCCGTCTTATACCTCGCCGAACGCTCGAACATGGAACTCGAATACGAGGGAACCTCCGCCGACGCCGATGCCGCGAAGAAGCGCGGCGAACGCCGCCGAAACATCCACAAAGCCCTCGCCGCCGCCGCCGTTTACTACCATAAAACGTTCTTGAAATCACAATCTCAACAAGCCGATGCCGCCCGGAAGTACCTCGAAGGGCGGGGATTCGATAATTCCACTATAGAAGAATTTAGGCTGGGGTATGCGATGCCGCGAGGTTTCGGGGGTTTCATGAAGGCGGCGGAGAGGCTCGGGTTTGATCGGTCGGTTTTGGAGGCGGCGGGGCTTGTGTCGGGGGGTGGGGGGGAGAGGTTTGCGGGGCGGATCACGTTCCCGATCTCCGATCGTCGGGGGAGGATCGTGGGTTTCGGGGGGCGTGCGATGGGCGACGATCAGCCGAAGTATTTGAATTCCCCCGAGACGGAGGTGTTCGACAAGCGGAGTCTTCTTTACGGATTCCCGCAAGTTATGGAGGGTATTCGGAAGGAGCGGGCCGCGCTCGTGGTGGAGGGGTATACGGACGTACTCATGCTCTGGCAGAGTGGGATAAAGAATGCGGTGGCGACACTCGGGACGGCCACGTCGCCCGCTCATCTGCGGACTTTGAGTGGGTATGCGGACAAGATTTATGTCCTCTTCGACCCGGACGCCGCGGGGGAGAAGGCGGTCGAGCGGGCGACGGCGACGGCGGCGGAACTCAAGCTCGACCTTCAGGTTTTGCGGCTTTCGGACGATCCGGCGGACTGGCTTTCGGAGCATTCGCCCGAGGAGTTTCGGGAGATGCTCGGTGGCGCGGAGCCGGCACTCTCGTACATTTTTCGGGTGAAGGCCGAGGGTGTGCGGGGGGCGGACGCGGCGGAGCGGTCGCGGGTTTTGCAGGAAATACGGGATCTCCTTGGGCAGATCGAGGACCCGGTTTTCCAGCGGGAGGCGCGGCGTTTGGCGACCGAGGCTCTCGGGGTTTCGCCGGACGCGCTCGGGGCTGTGAGGAGCCGGACCTCCGTGTCGGAGTCTCGGCGGGAGTCGAAGGCGCGGACGCCGCTCGATCAAGCCGGGTATGACGTTCTCGCACTCATACTCGCCCGCCCGGATCTCACCTCCGACCTCATCGAAGGCGGCATCGAAGTTCCCGGCCACGCGGAGCCTTTCGTCCTCATGCCCGATGACTTCGGGAAGGAGGGGCATTCGCGCCTTTTCGCGCTCCTTGCGAGGCACGCCGGAGACGACCTCGATTCGCTCCTCGCGGACGAAGAGGTGCGGCCTTTCATGGATCACATCGGCTCGCTCGCGGCGGCGGGCGAGAGGCTTTATCCGACGGAATCCTCGGTGCGGGAGGCGTGGCTTCGCCTCGGAATTCTCAGCCGCCAGCGAAAGATGAAGGAGGCCGCCGACTTCGACGCGAAGGAAAGGTTCCGGGAGGAGCTTCAGACGCTTCGGGAGGGTTTGCGGGGGATCACGGCCCCGTCTTGAAGCACATCGCGCTTGCCCGTATAATCTCATCCGCTGCCGATCCCCTGTAGCTCAATAGGCAGAGCATCTGACTGTTAATCAGAGGGTTGCTGGTTCGAGTCCAGCCGGGGGAGCATCCGGGGCGGTCGTTCGCCCCGAGATAGGGGCCCATAGCTCAGTCGGTTAGAGCATCCGACTCATAATCGGACGGTCCCAGGTTCGAGTCCTGGTGGGCCCATACTCCTTTCAAATCCCCTTCCAAGCCCTTCTTCATCCCAAAAACTCCGCTTTCCCAACCCCGAATTAACGAAACGCCAATATGTTGTGGGAAATTTCGTATTCATACAACATATGGACTGCCATCACTTCTTCGACGCGATCTCATCGCAGCTACGCTCTTCGTTTGTCGTCCACCTTTTAGGGGGATCCTAATCCCTATGGGGGAGGGTATATGTAACTTTTGGTGGCTGAAAACGGAGAATTGCGTGAGAGATGCGGGGTGGAGATTGCGTATTTACCGTGCATATGACAGAATTTCGCCATCGTGGGTCGAAGTGGAACGTAGTGGGAGGATAAGACCCTGGCTCTGTTAGGCGAGTACGAGCACACGCTGGATGAGAAGGGACGTTTGACTCTCCCTTCGAGGCTCCGTCCCTATTTCGATGGGGGCATCGTGGTCACCAAAGGCGTCGATCGGTGCTTGTTCGCTTTTCCTCCCGAGGAGTGGTCGGCGTTCAAAGCCAACATAAAGGCGAACACCGATCTCTCGTCGAGGGGCCGCCAACTCTCGCGGATGTTCTTCTCGATGGCCTTCGAGGCGACGCTCGATCGCCAGGGGCGGGTTCTCGTCCCCCCGAAGCTCGCGCAGTACGCGGGCCTCAGCAAAAACGTCACGATAACCGGAGTGGACGACAGATTGGAAATCTGGGACACAGACGAATGGAACGGATACCTCACATCAGCCGACGAAACCTTCGCCGAAATAGTCGAGGAGTTCGCCGGACGGGATCTCGGCGCGTGATGGCGACGAGCCATTATCCGGTCATGCGCGAGGAGGCCACAGCCGCCCTCGACCTTTCGGGGGTCGGAACGGAGGCCCGAACCGTCGTGGACGCGACTTTCGGAGGCGGCGGACACACCAGCCGGATACTCGAAAAGCTCCCGCCCGGAGGTCGGGTCGTCGGCATTGACCGCGACCCGCAAGCCGCCGAAAGGGCGTCGGATCTCATTCGAGACCGACGCTTCACTTTTTGGCCCGGCCCATTCGACGAAGTCCTCGCCGAGATGGCCGAGAACGGCGAGAAGGCCGACGCCATCCTCTTCGACCTCGGCCTTTCGAGCTTCCAAATAGACGACGCCGAACGCGGTTTCAGCTACGTTCACGAAGGCCCGCTCGACATGCGAATGAACCCCGAATCCGGAACCTCGGCGGCGGAGTTTTTGAACGAGTCCGATCCACGCGAAATCTCCCGCATCCTCTCCGAGTACGGCGACGTGCCGCGGCGGGACGCGGCGAGGATCTCGCGCGAGGTCGCCTCCCGGCGTCCGCTCTCGACGACGGCGGATCTCACGAACGCCGTCCGGGACGCGGTCGGGTGGAAAGAGCGCGGCGGAAACCCGTCGAAGCGAGTCTTTCAAGCGATACGGATTCATGTGAACGACGAACTCGGGAGCCTCCGGCGCGCCCTCGACGCGACCGAGAGGCTCCTCGGAGACGGTGGGCGGCTCGTCGCCATCACTTTCCAGTCCGGCGAGGATCGCGTCGTGAAGCGGTTCATCGCCGACCGCGAGGGGAAGTGCGTTTGCCCGCCCGACCTCCCGGTGTGCGTGTGTGGCGCGAAGCCCATCTTTCGCCGGGGAGCCGTGAGCCGTCCGTCGAAAAGCGAAGTGGACGAAAACCTGCGGAGCGCGTCGGCGAGGATGAGAACCGCCATCCGAACCTCCGAGCCGCTCGAAGGCGACGGTGGATGATGGCCGCCCCGCGGTACACGGGCGCGTGGGCGCCGGAGCCTCGTCCGGTCGAGTCTCCGCCTCGGCGGAGGTCGCCCGCGAGGAAGACGGACAAGGCGGCTCGGAGAAAGGCCGCGCTCCGGCGGCGGAGCTTCATCTCGCTCGTGCTCGTGCCGATCGCGCTCATGGTCGGGAGCGTTTATTTGCATACCGTGTCGGCGGATGTCAACGAGCGGACGGCGAACCTCGAAGAGAGGATCGCGGCCGCCGAGGCCGAGCGAGAGTCTCTCGTAGTCCGCGTCGCGGAGCTCTCCGGCTCGGGGAGAGTCGGGGCTATGGCCGAGGGGGATCTCCACATGAGAGACCCCGGCGCGCGGAATTTCACGGTTTATGAAGGCAACGCGGAGGATGGGACGACGAGTGGAACACAACGGCAAGCGGAGGGGATCCGGTAAATTCCGGGCGAAGGCCCGCCGCGATTCCACGGAACGCCCGATGCGAGAGGACGGCGATTCGCACGGTCGAGGCTCGCCCGAGACCACACCTCCCGCCGGAGCACAGCCCCCGCGCCGCCGAACTTCGGGCGAAGATGCGTTTCCCGTCGAGCCAAATCGCCGCCGAGGCTCGAATGAGAATATCCATCTCGCGGACTCGAACCCCTCGCGCCCCCGAAGCTCCGGCAAACGAACCCCCGCCTCGAAATCGAAGGGGTCTCGGCGCCGCTCCTCCGGCGCGAGGATCGTCCCGTTTCCACGGAACCGCCGAGCGAAGAACGCCGTCCGCCAAATCCGCCGCCGCTCGACGACCGGGGAACTTCGGACGGTGGGACGCCGCCGCGTCGCGGTCGTCCTCGCGGTCTTCTCGCTCGCGAGCCTCTTCCTCCTCGCCCGCGCCGTCCACATGACGTTCGCCGACGAGCCGCGCTTCACCGCCCTCGCCGCCGAGATCGGGGCGGTTTCCGAACCCCTCATCGAGCGCGGAAGCATCGTGAGCGCGGACGGACGCGAACTCGCGAAGAGCGTTGAAGCCATGAAAATCATCGCGACCCCGTACCAAATAGAGAACCCGGAAGCCGCCTCCACCGAACTCGCCGAAGCCATCTCACCCTCCACCGGACAGTCCGCCGCCGAGATAAAGAAACTCCTCGAAGGCCACGGAGAGGAGGGAGAGCCGGACGGATACAGCGTCGTTTCGACCGTCGAGCCGAGTGTCGCCGAGAAGGTCTCCGAACTCGGGATCGAGGGTTTATATGTCGAACCCTCGACCGAACGTAAATACTCGGACGGCTCCCTCGCCTCCCAAACCGTCGGATATATCGGCGAATACGGCGAGGCTTTCGGCGGGGTCGAGGGCCGGTACGACGAAAGCCTCGCCTCCGGCGAAGACGCGAACCTCACCCTCGACACGACGGTTCAGGAAGAACTCGAAGCCGCGCTCGCCGAAGCGGTCGAGGAGAACGGCGCGAAGGACGCCGTCGGGATCGTCATGCGGGCGGATGATGGGGGGATCGTCGCCCTCGCGAACCACCCGAGCTACGACAACAACGATTTCAACGACGCCTCCGCCGAGGAGCAAAGAAACCGCGTCCTCACCGACCCGTACGAACCCGGCTCGACGTTCAAACCATTCACCGTCGCCGCCGCTCTCGAGGAAGGAGCCGTTGCGGAAGACAGCCTCTTCACCGTCCCCGACAGCATGGCCGTCGCCGACCGCGTGATACACGACTCGATGCCGCACCCGACGGAGGTTACGACCCCGGCGGGCATACTCGCCGAGTCGAGCAACGTGGGGACGGTTCAGATCGCACAACTCGTCGGCGGCGCGGTGGTGGACGAATACGTCTCCCGGTTCGGATTCGGGAAGGAGACGGGCGTGGACTTGTGGGGCGAGGACGCGGGCAATGTCCCCGACTATGAGGAGTGGAGCGGCTCGTCCATCGGGAACATCCCCATCGGGCAAGGACTCACGACGACGCCTTTGCAGCTCGCCGCCGGATACGCCGCCCTCGCCAACGGAGGCCACGAAGTCGAGCCGCATATATCGGAAGTTACGGAAGACGCGGAAGGCGGAGCGGAGGGCGGGGATCCAGCGGGGGCGAGGGTGATAAGCGGGGAGACCTCGGATATAGTACGCACAATGTTGCAGAGCGTCGTCGAGAGCGGGACGGGCCATCTCGCCCAAGTTCCCGGATATACCATCGCCGGAAAGACCGGAACCTCCCAGAAAGTGGATCCCGAAACCGGGACATACGGAGAGGAATACTACGCATCCTTCATCGGATTCGCGCCTGCGAGCGACCCGGAGTTCGTCACGCTCATCGTCGTGGACGAGCCGCGGAAATCCATATGGGGCGAAAGAGTCGCCGCCCCGGCCTTCCAAAAAGTCATGAGCCACACTTTGAGTTATTTCAACGTCCCACCGGACGACACCGCCCCCGGAGCCTCGCAGTGAAGCCCGTGTCTTTGGCGAAGGTCGCCGAAGCCATCGGAGCGAGCCTCGCCTCCGGCGATCCGGACGCGCTCGCGAGCGGCGCTTCCATAGACTCCCGGACGATTCGCGAGGGGGATCTCTTCTTCGCCTTGAAGGGACAAACCGACGGCGCGGAGTTCGCCGCCGACGCGCATGAGAAAGGCGCGGTCGCCGCGGTCGCCGACCGACCGCTCGATGTCCCGACGCTCGTCGTCGGGGACGTTCTCGGCGCGATGCAAACCCTCGCCCGGTGGAACCTCGTTCGCGAGGACGCCGAGCCGCCCGCCATCGTCGGGATCACTGGCACGGTCGGGAAGACGACGACGAAGGACGCCCTCGCGGCGATCCTCCGGCACGCCGGAAGGAAAGTCTCCGCGACGGCGGGGAACTTCAATAATGAGATCGGGCTCCCGCTCACCGTCCTCTCCGCCGACCCGAAAACCGAAATACTCGTCCTCGAAATGGGGGCGACCCATGCCGGGGACATCGCCGCACTCTGCGATATAGCCTCACCCCGAGTCGGAATCCTCACGGCGATCTCACCTGTTCATTTAGATTCATTCGAGACACTCGAAGCTCTCGCTGAAGCGAAAGGTGAACTCGCCGTGTGCCTCCCGGACGACGGCTCCCTCGTCTTTCCGGTGAACGCTCCGACGACCGCGACGGGGAGCGACCGGAGCCTCTCGCGCCGGATCTCCTTCGGCTCGAACGGCGCGGATTTGTGGCCCTCGGAGGTCGAAGAGACGGAAGAGGGCATCCGCTTCACGGCGAACATGGGCGGCGAGTCGGTCGAGGTTCGCACCCCGGTGTTCGGGACGCACCTCGTCCAGCCGATACTCGCCGCGATGGGCGGCGGGGTATCGCTCGGACTCGGCCTCGAAGAGTGCGCCGCCGGGGTCGCCCGCCTGAAAAGGACCGGGCTTCGCGGCGAACTTTACCGTTTGCGGGACGGCATCATCGTGTACGACGACTCTTACAATGCCTCTCCGGCGGCGGTC
Organism: Rubrobacter sp.; assembly: GCA_013697825.1. Taxonomy (GTDB): domain Bacteria; phylum Actinomycetota; class Rubrobacteria; order Rubrobacterales; family Rubrobacteraceae; genus JACCWD01. Next base: position 33,248 of record JACCWD010000113.1, on the reverse strand, counting down.
TCCGCCGTGCTTCGATACGGCGCGGGGCAGGCGAGCCAGCAAGGAAAACGGCTCGTTGCCGTCCTCGGCGGGATGTTCGAACTCGGCCCGAACGCCCGCGCATACCACCGCGAGGCCGGCGAGCAAGCGGCGGAGGCCGGCGTGGACCTCCTCGTGTGCGTCGGCGAAGAAGCCCGGTGGTACGCAGAGGCTTTCTCCGGCGAGACACTCTTCTTCGAGGACGCCGACTCCGCCGCCGAGGGGCTCCACGAAAGCCTCGCGCCCGGAGATTATGTCGTCGTCAAAGGTTCGAGGGGGGTCGGACTCGACGCCCTCACCCGCGAGTTGAGGGAGAGGTTAGATCTTGTTTAGCGTTGTGCTCGGGGCTGGAATCGCTTTCTTCGTGACCGTCGCCCTCGGGTCGAAGTTCATAGAGTTTCTCCAAACTCGGAAGTTCGGGCAGTTCGTGAGGGAGGACGGGCCTCAGACGCACCTCATAAAGGCGGGGACGCCGACGATGGGTGGGGTCGTCATTCTCCTCGGCATGGTCGCCGCGCTCGTCGTCGTCGCCCGTCCGAACCCGGCGACGTTCACGACGCTCATACTCGTCGCGGCGGCGGCGGGGGTCGGGCTTTACGATGACTGGCAGAAAATATCGAAGCGCCACAGCGAGGGTTTGAGCGCGAAATACAAGTTTCTCCTTCTCACGCTCTCGGTCGTGGTGGCGGACGTGCTCGCGCTTTATTTCGTGGGGGTGACGCAGAATGTGATCGTGCCGGGGTTGCCGACGAACCTCGTCCTCGGGCCGGGGATCGTCGGGGTGGGGCTTTTCAGTTTGCTCATGCTCTTCGTCATCGTCGGGACGACGAACGCAGTGAATTTGACGGACGGCCTCGATGGACTCGCGGCGGGTGCGGGGGGGATCGCGCTTCTTTGTTATACGGCGATCGCGTTCCTCGAGCGGCAATACGACCTCGCGATAATTTGCGGGGCGATGGTCGGGGCGATCATCGGCTTCCTCTGGTACAACTCGCACCCCGCCCAGATTTTCATGGGGGATACCGGCTCGCTCGCCATCGGGGGTATGCTCGCCGCCGCCGCCGTCCTCACGAAGACCGAGATGCTTTTGCCGATCATCGGCGGGCTGTTCGTGATCGAGGCTTTGTCGGTGATGATCCAGGTCGTCGTTTTCAAGCTGACCGGGCATCGCGTGTTCAAGATGGCGCCTATCCACCACCATTTCGAGTTCATCGGGTGGGAGGAGAACAAAGTGGTTGTGCGGTTTTGGATCGTTCAGTCCGCCTTTGCCGCGCTCGGCTTCATTATCTATTACCTCTTCCTCTACAACCTCGGATAGCGATATGACGACCCTCGTATACGGCCTCGGAGAATCGGGAATCGCAGCCGCCCGCGTCCTTATCGAACGCGGTGAAGACGTTCTTCCCGCCGACAAAAACGACAATGAAGGCCTCCGGGAGAGCCTCGAAGCTCTCGGAACCGATGGCGTCCTCGGAGCCGGGCCGGAAGTCCTCGAAGGCATCGAGCGGATCGTCGCGAGTCCCGGAATCTCACCGAAGGACGGGATTTTGTCGGAGGCCGAGTCGAGGGGCATCCCGATACTCTCCGAGGCCGCCCTCGGCCTCTCGTTGCTCGGCGGCGAAATCGGTGCGGGGGGCGGGATCGGAGAGAAGGCCGGGGGCGAAGGCGAGATCGAGCGTGGAGAGGAAGCCGGGGGCGCGCCTGGCGGGGACTTTGGAGACGAAGCCGGGGAGGGGGACGGAAAAGAAACCGGGAGCGAGTCCGTGGACGAATTCGGTGGCGAGTCTGGGTATGGAGTCGGGTACGGACGTGAGAGCGCGGTTCGGGTCGCCGCCGTGACCGGGACGAACGGGAAGACGACCGTCGTGGATATGCTCCGCTCCATTCTCGAAGCGTCGAACATTCCCCACACCGTCGCCGGGAATTCGTGGAGGGCTTTGTGCGGGTGCCTCGACGAAGTTCGGGAAAACGGGACGCTCGTCCTCGAACTTTCGTCGTTTCAGCTTCACTATATGGAGAGTCCCGGCTTCGAGGCGGCGGCGCTTTTGAACGTGCGCCCGGATCACCTAAATTGGCACACGTCCTTCGCGGAATACACCGACGATAAACTTCGCATCTTCGCCGGGCAAAGCGAGAACGACCTCGCCCTCGTGAGCGTGAACGACGAAATCGGAGCCGGAGCCGCACCGGAACTCTCCGCCGAAACCATCGTCGTCGGCGAGGAAATCGCGACGGTTCGAGACAGGGCGCTCTTTTTGCGCGACGAGGAGATCGCCTCGGAGGAGGAGCTTCCGTTCGCCGGGATCTACAACCACGAGAACGCCCTCTTCGCGGCGGAGATGGCGCGAAAGCTCGGGGCGACGCTCGAAGGCGTCCGCGAGGGGCTCCTCGGATACCGCCTCAAACCGCACCGGATGGAGGTCGTCGCGGAAAGCGGCGGGGTCATTTGGGTGGACGACTCGAAGGCGACGAATCCGGCCGCGACGGCGGCGGCCCTCGGGAGCTTTCGCTGTCCGGTCGTCCTCATACTCGGCGGCTCGGAGAAGGACACGGACTTCGCCGAGATTTTGCCGCGCCTCGACGCATGCCGCGCCGTCGTGTGCCACGGCGAGGCCGGGCCGCGCATCTTCGAGTATCTTGGAAGCGAAGGTTTCGGGGGGATTTCCCACCTCACGGACGACCTCGGCGGGGCGGTCGAAATGAGCGCGTCCCTCGCGGAAGTCGGCGACGCGGTTTTGCTTTCGCCGGGGTGCGCGAGCTTCGACGCGTTCGCGGGGTATGCGGAGCGGGGCGAGGCTTTCGCCCGGATGGCGCGGGTAGTGTCGGCGGAGCGGGGGGCGGTCGGTGGATGACGTCGCTGCGAGCCAATATGTTCTTCGTCGCGCTCGGGCTTTCGCTTCTCGGAATGGTGATGGTTTATTCGGCGACGTACCGGGGCTTCGGGGCGGAGTATTTGGCGATCCGGGGCGTTCACGTCGCGCTCGGGGTTCTCGTGTTCTTCGCGGCGAGCCGGGTGAGATACACGGCGTGGCGGAAGCACGCGATGTGGATGTACTTCGGGGTACTCGCGGCTTTGCTCCTCGTCCTCATACCGGGGATCGGGCAGGAAGTCGGGGGGGCGAGAAGGTGGTTCGACTTCGGGTTCATAAGTTTGCAGCCCGCCGAGTTCGCCAAAATAGTCGCCGTTTTGACACTCGCGGTGGCTCTCTCGCGCATCCCGCCCGGATCCGGACTCCCGCTTCGTCCGCTCGCCGCCGTCGGCGCGCTCTTCATTCTCGTCCTCGTCGAGCCGGATTTCGGGACTTCGGTGGTGCTTCTCGCCGGGGTCGCGGGGGCTTTGTGGGCCTCGGAGGTGAGGACGCGCGACCTCGTGCTTTGCGGCGCTGCGGGGTTCTTCTTCCTCGTCATGGTGATGCTCGTCGAGCCGTATCGTCGGCAACGGTTCATGACTTTCCTCGATCCGTGGTCGGTGGCGGATGGCTCCGGCTACCAAGTCGTTCAATCCATGGTCGCCATAAAGGCCGGGGATTTCTTCGGGTCGGGGGCGGGGGGCGGCGGGCAAAGCGCGATCGTGCCAGAGATTCAGACGGACATGATCTTCGCCCTCATCGGCGAGGAACTCGGACTCGCCGGGATGATGGTCGTCATTGGGTGCTTCGCTTTCCTCGCGATCGCCGGGTTCCGCATCTCGCTCCATGCTCCGACGGTGATGGGGCGGTGCCTCGCCGCCGGACTCACGACGATGATCTGTGTTCAGGCGGTGTTCAACATGGGGGCGGTGATGGTAGTCTTGCCGCTTGCCGGAATCACATTGCCGTTCATAAGCTACGGGGGGTCGAGCCTCATCGCGTGCTTCGCGATGGTCGGGATCCTTTACCGCATATCGGAGGATAGCGAACGTGCCAGAGAAGCGAAGCCAAAGCGTCGCTCCAACGCAAGCACGCATAATAATAGCCGGGGGCGGGACTGGGGGACACGCGATCCCCGCGCTCTGCGTGGCCGACCGCCTGCGTGAACGCGGAGCCTACGTCGAGTTCATCGGAGCCGAAAGCGGCATCGAAGCCACTCTCGTTCCGAATGCGAACTTCGAACTCCACTCCCTCCCCCTCGCGGGATTCGCCGGTGGCGTGGACGACCGCATCCGGGCCGGGTTCCTCTTCATGCGAGCCGTCATAAGCTGCCGGAGGATTTTGAAGGAGTCCCGCCCGAACGTCGTCTTCGGGGTCGGCGGGTACGCGAGCGCGCCCGCCGTCATCGCCGCGAACACGCTCAAAATCCCGACGTTCCTCCACGAGCAAAACTCCGTGCCGGGCCGCGTGAACCGCTTCGCGAGCCGCTTCACGAAGGAAGTCCTCGCGACGTTTCCCGAGGCCGCCGAGCATCTCGAAGGCGCGAAGACGGTCGGGATGCCGACCCGAAAGGAGTTCTTCGAGACGAAGAAGGATGCCGCACTCTCCGAACTCGGGCTTCGCCCCCCGGTCGCGTTCATCTTCGGGGGGAGCGGCGGCGCGCTCAAAATAAACCTCGCCGCGATGGAGGCTTTCCGCCTACCGACGCCGTATACGGTCGTCCAAGTCGCCGGGAAGCGCGACTTCTCTCGCCTCTCGACGGACAACCCGAGGCATCGCATCCTCGAATACGCCGACGACGTGTGGAAGTACATCGCCGCCTCGGACGTCGTCGTGAGCCGGGCGGGGGCGGGATCTCTCTTCGATGTCGCGGCGGCGGGGAGGGCGGCGGTGTTCGTTCCGTATCCGCACGCGACGGGCGACCATCAACTTCACAACGCCCGGTACTTCACCGAGCGGGACGCGGCGGTCCTTCTTCCCGACTTCGAAGTAACGCCGGAGTCCATAAAGGCGAGCATCGAAAACTTGCTCGAAGACGAGAAGAGGCGAAACGGACTCGCCGAGCGCATACGCGAACTCGCGACTCCGGCCGCGGCGGACGAGGTCGCGGACAAGCTCCTCGCCGCCGGAACGAACGACACGAAGCGCGGAGGCTCGGAAAACGAAGCGGCGCGAGCCGGGGGCGCGAAGAACGACCGGGTGGAAGAAGAAGGCGCGCGGCGCGGCGCGAGACGCGACAACGAACACAAAGAGGGGGACGCATGAAGAAGATACACATGATCGGGATCGGCGGCGCGGGCATGAGCGGCATCGCCGAGGTTCTCACGAGAAAAGGCCACACTGTCACCGGCTCGGATTTGAAAGAGTCGCCGTATACGCAACGTCTCGTGGAGTCGGGCATCGAAGTGTATATCGGACACGTCGCCGGGCAAGTCGGGGACGCCGATGAAGTCGTCGTCTCGACAGCGATTCCGAAGACTAACCTGGAGTATCTCGAAGCCCATCGGCGTTCGATCCCCGTCGTCCCGCGAGCCGCCGCGCTCGCGACGATCATCGAGGACGGTCGCGGGGTCGCGGTCGCCGGGACGCACGGAAAGACGACGACGACGAGCATGACGACCCACGTCCTCCACGCCCTCGGCGAAGATCTGACCGCGCTCGTCGGCGGCGAACTCAACGACATCGGCTCGAACGTCGCGTTCGGAAAATCGAGCGTCGAGAAGCCGGGCCTCGTCGTCGCCGAGGCCGACGAGAGCGACCGCTCTCTCCTCCACCTCCACCCCGAAGCGGCCATCATCACGAACGTCGAGTTCGACCACCCGGATTTCTATTCCTCCCTCGACGACGTGATCGAGACGTTCGAAAAGTTCGTCGCCGCCCTCTCCCCCGAAGGCCACCTCGTCCTTTGCGCCGACGACGCGAACTGCATGCGACTCGCCGAAAACTCCCCATGCCGCGTCGCGACATACGGAATCTCCGGCGGCGACCTCCGAGCGGATATCCTCGCCTCGAACATGTATCGCCTCTTCGAGGGCGGCGAGGAGCGCGGCATCGTCGAACTCGGCGTCCACGGACGGCACAATATTTTGAACTCTCTCGCCGCCGTCTCCATCGCATGCTGGCTCGGCCATGACGCATACGAGGCGGCCCGCACCCTCTCAGACTTCGGGGGAGTCCGCCGCCGTTTCCAAATAAAAGGCGTCGAGGCCGACGTTCGGGTCGTGGACGATTACGCCCACCATCCGACCGAAGTCCTCGCCACCCTCGACGTCGCCCGCGCGACGACTCCATCGGACGGGCGGGTCGTCGCGGTTTTCCAGCCGCACCGGTACTCGCGGACGCGGAAGTTCCACCGGGAGTTCGGTGAGTCGTTCGGGGCGGCGGACGCGGTCGTCATCACGGAAGTGTACGGAGCGGGGGAGATGCCCGAGCCGGGGGTGAGCGGGAAGCTTATCGTGGATGCCATATGCGAGACGCAAAACCACCCGGAGGTTTATTACGTCCCGGATCAAGAATCCATCCCGAACGTCCTCCGCATGATCTCCGGCCCGAACGACACGGTCATAACGCTTGGCGCGGGCGACGTCTCTCGCGTCGGCGAGGAACTCCTCGCGATATTGTGAGTCGCTTCGCTCCGGTTATTGGTTTTTGGTTCTTGGTTCTTGGCAAAAACGAAGAACAAAGAACAAAGAACGAAGAACGGTCGTGGAACGACCGGAGCGGAGCCGAAGGCGGAGCGACCCCATGAAACCTTCCGCCGCCACGAGGATCTTCCGGGCTGTTTTGCTCTCGGTCGTGGTGGCGGGGGCGACGGTGGCGTGTGTTTTCGTGGCGGCGTATGTACTTTTTCCGCTCGATGGGATCGAGGTCTCGGGGGCGGAAATGTATCCCGAATCGGAGGCCGAAAGCCTCGTTTCGGGGTATTCGAGCCTCCTCACTTTGAACTCCCGGAGGGTCGAAGAGGAGGTCGAGGCTAATCCGTGGGTCGAGGTCGCTCGGGTGCGGAAGGAATGGGATTCGAGTATAGTTTTAGTTGAGGTTGAGGAACGCTGTCCGGTTTTTTATGCGGAGATCGAGGGTCGGCGGGTCGTGTTTTCCGGGGACGGGGCGGAGCTTCCGGGGCTCGGAGGGGCGGATTTGAGTGTGGTCGAGGTGGACGGGGATCGGGTGCCGGAGATTTTGAATACCGTGCGGACTTTCGAGGAGAATGGCGTGAGGTTCGCGTCGGTGGACGGCATCGGGCCGGGCGGTGTGGAGGCGACGGTCGAGGGTCGTTCGGTGATCTTTTCCGGCGGGGTCGAGGCGAGCCAGATTCGCGCTTTGCCGGACGTGATGGAGGAGAATCCGGAGGCTCCCGTCTTCGATCTTCGGTCTCCGGATCGGGTGGTCGTCGGGGCGGGAGTCGGCGGGGATGTCGAGCCCGAGGGATAGCGGGACGTGGCTCAATCTTTCGTATACGGCATTGACGTCGGAACCACGAAGATCGTGGCGGTCGCCGGGCGCGTCGATCCACGCCGGGGCCGCGTCGAAGTCCTCTCGGTCGGGGAGGCGAGGAGCCGCGGATTGAAACGCGGGGTCGTCGTTGACCGCGGCCTCGCCGCCGATGCGATCTCCGAGGCGATCGAGGCTTGCGAGTTCAAAAGCGCCCGCGCCGTCGTCGGGATCGCAGGCGGGCATATCTCCTCGGCGAACACGGAGGTCGCCCTTCTCAACCGGGGCCGCAACCTCCAGATTTCCGAGCGTTTCCTCAGAAAACTCGAGGCCGAAGCCCGACAGGTAAGCCTCGGCGGGGACGAGCGGGTGATCCACGTCGTCCCCCGCGGGTACGTCCTCGATGGCACGGAGGGCGTGAAGAACCCCGTCGGCCTCGAAGCCCGGAAGGTGAAGATGCGGGCGCACGTCGTGAGCGGCGCGGTGTCGAGCATCCAAAACCTCCTCCACGCGGTCGAGGACTGCGGAATGAAGGTCTCGGACGTCGTCCTCGAACCCCTCGCCTCCGCCGAGGCGTGCCTCACCGAGCAAGCCCGCGAGGACGGCGTCGCCCTCATTGACATCGGCGGCGGAACCACCGACATCGCCGTCTTCGTCCGGGGCGCGCTCACCCACACCGCCGTCGTCCCGCTCGGCGGCGAGAGCTTCACATCCGACGTCGCGTACGGACTCAAAATCCCATTCGCCGACGCGGAGAAACTCAAGGTTCGGTACGGAACGGTACTGTCGAGGATCGTGGATTCGGTGGCTCCGGTGCGGCTCGGCGACCGCCATTACAACGCGAGCTTCCTCAGTCAAATACTCGAGTACCGCGCACGCGAAGTCCTCGAATACGCCCGCGATTCGATCTCCGAGGCGCGCCTCCTCGACTCCATCCCGCACGGGGTCGTCCTCACCGGTGGAGGCTCGCTCCTCGACGGGATGCCCGAGCTTTCAGAGGAGATCCTCGGCGTCCGCGCCGCGACCGCGACGCTGCGCCTCATAAAGGACGACTCTAAACCTTTACGGAAGCCTCAGTATTCGACGGCTATAGGTTTGATATACTTCTCGTCTAAAAACAATAACCTTCGAGGAAAGAGTAAAGGTGCATCGGAGATCAATTTTGGTAGCATTGTGGAGGCGGTCAAGAGTTGGTTCCGAGGAAGATAAGGAAACCGGCACGGAAAAAGCAGTTGACGGAGGGCTAGGGAGAGATGTTGGACGCGGGAACTAATTATCTGGCGGTAATAAAAGTTGTCGGGATCGGCGGCGGGGGGACCAACGCTGTGAATCGCATGATTGGCTCTGGTTTGCAGGGTGTCGAGTTCATAGCGATCAACACGGACGCGCAGGCTCTCCAGATGTGCGATGCCGACCAGAAAATCCACATCGGTGAAAAGCTGACCCGTGGACTCGGCGCGGGCGCCGACCCGAAGATCGGGATGGAGGCCGCCGAGGAGAACAAAGCCGAGATCGAAGAGGCTCTCCGTGGAGCGGACATGGTGTTCGTCACCGCCGGAAAGGGCGGCGGCACCGGAACCGGAGCGGCCCCCGTCGTAGCGAAGGTCGCCCGCGAGGGCGGTGCTTTGACGGTCGGGGTGGTTACGAGGCCGTTCACGTTCGAGGGTCGACGGCGCTCGACGTTCGCCGAAGAGGGCATAAAGCGCCTCAAGGAGAATGTGGATTCGCTCATAATTATTCCGAACGATCGTCTCCTCCAAGTCGCCGAGAAGCGGACGAGCATGATGGACGCTTTCAAGATGGCCGACGATATTTTGCGGAAAGGCGTTCAGGGGATCACGGACCTCATTACCGTTCCGGGCCTCATCAATTTGGACTTCGCGGACGTGAGGACGATCATGGCGAGTTCCGGCTCGGCGCTCATGGGCATCGGCGAGTCGAGCAGCGAGAGCCGCGGGCAGGAAGCCGCCAAGACGGCGATATCGAGTCCGCTCCTCGAAGCGAGCATCGAGGGCGCGACCGGGCTTATTTTGAATATCACGGGCGGCACGGACCTCGGCCTCTTCGAGGTGAACGAGGCGGCGGAGATCGTCCACAACGCCGCGCACCAGGATGCGAACCTCATCTTCGGGGCGGTCGTGGACGATAGTTATGGAGATAAAGTATCCGTAACGGTCATCGCGACGGGCTTCGACCAGCGGATCGCCAACCAGCGGCGCGAGGCACGTCCGGCTGAGGAGCCGGCGCCGGCGCACGACTACCGCCACCCGGACGACGAGCCGGCCCCGCCGCAGGAAGAGGCCGATGTCCTCGACATCCCGGCCTTCCTGCGCCGCCGCTAGAGATTCTTCGGTGGCGCCGAAGCACACGGAAGCATTAGCCCCCGGCACGGCCATCACCGCCGCCGGGGGCGCGGTTTTTATAGAGCCGAACCCCGCGCCGAAGAACGCGAAGGTGCAATTTTTCACCCGCCTCGGCGGCGTTTCCGAACCTCCTTTCGATTCCTTGAACGTCTCCACGAAGGTTGGGGACGAGGCCGGGAACGTCGAGGAGAACCTCTCGCGCATCCGCGATGCGATGGACGGGAATCCGTCGGCGTGGGTGAAGCAAGTCGCCGGGGATGAAGTCGTCCGCGTTTCCGAGGGCGGGTTCGCGGGCGAGGCCGATGCTCTCATCACGAACGAGAGCGGTTTGAGCCTCGTCGTCGGGGTGGCGGATTGCGTCCTGGTCGCGCTCGTCGGGGAAGAGAGCGTCGGGATGGTTCATTCCGGGTGGCGCGGGACGTTGTCCGGCATTTCGGGAAAGGCCGCGCGTGAGATGGTCGGAGGTGTGTTCGGGACGAAGGGTGAGGTGGATGTCGCCGCGAACTCCCCGATGTCGAGCCACCCGGCGACGGAAACCCCGGTGTCGAGTCCGTCGGAGACGAACGTCCCGTCTTCGGGCGGCGCGGCGTCGGAAATCGCGGCGTACATCGGGCCGTGCATCCGGCGTTGTTGTTATGAGGTGTCCGAAGAGATGGCTGAAAAGTTCGCCCGTGAGTTCGGAGAAAATGTGGTTTCCGGGAGGAATCTTTCTTTGCCGGATGCGATCCGTGTGGATCTCGTACGCTCCGGCGTTTCGGAGATACACGACCTCGGGATGTGCACCGGATGCCGACCCGACCTCTTCTTCTCGCACCGGAAGGAAAAGCCCGCGACGGGCCGGAATCTCGCCGCGATTTCGATGTCATCGGAGGCCGGATCGTGACGGAGGTCGTCGCTTCGGAGATACGGAATCGGCTCGAAGTCGTGCATGGGAATATCGGGGCGGCCCTCGAACGGAGCGGCCGTTCGGGGGAGGAAGTGCGGGTTCTCGTGGCGAGCAAATATTATTCACCGGAGCAAATGGCCGCCTTGAAAGAGGCGGGGGCCACTCTTCTCGGGGAGAACCGGGCCGAGGATCTCGCGTCGAAGCAGGAAATATTCGAGTGGCATTTCGAGTGGCATTTCATCGGCCACGTCCAAAGGCGGAAGGCGAAGGACATCGCGCCCCGCGTCTCGCTCATCCACTCGGTGGATTCGGTGCGGCTTATCGAGGAATTAGCGAAAAGGGCGGACGACAAAGGCATTGGAATATTGCTCCAAATCAACGTGAGCGGGGAGGAGTCGAAATATGGGGTGGGGGAGGATGGGGTCGAGGAGCTTCTCGAGGCGGCGGCTCGGACGGGGGGCAAAGTCGAAGTCCGGGGTTTAATGACGCTCGCTCCGATGGTTGAAGAGGCGGAAGAAGTACGCTATGTTTTCGCGAAGCTCAAAGGAATACGTGATAGCCTAAATAGAAGCTGGAGCCCTCGCTTCGACCTTTCGGAACTTTCCATGGGGATGAGTAGTGATTACGTGGTAGCGGTTGAGGAGGGTGCCACCATTGTAAGAATCGGGCGAACGCTGATCGAGGAGGATGTGCCCGTAAGGAGGCAGGATGGGAGTTAGAGACCAGCTAGAGCGGGTCGCGGCCTGGTTCGGCTTTGGTGTCGAAGAGGACGATTACTACGACGAAGAGGAAGACGAGGACCGCCAAGTGAGAGACCCGTACGCCAACGGAGCAAGGAACCGCGAAGCCGAGCCAAGCCCCGCCGTGAGGCGTCTCGGCCGCGCCGAACGTTCCTCGGCGTTCGGAACCTCCCTCGGAGACCTCTTCGGGAGCGAAGGCTCCTCCGAAAGATACGGAAGCTCCGCCGCTGGCGGATACGGCTCCGCCGCGAGTTCCCCGCACCTCCGGGCGGTTCCGGATCAAAGACCCGCTAAAGTCAGCGTCCTCGAACCGTCCTCGTTCAACGACGCGCAAGCCCTCGCCGACCGCTTCAAACGCCAGCAACCCGTGATTTTGAACCTCCAAAGCGTGGACGGGGATCTCTCGCGCCGGATGGTCGACTTTTGCGCGGGCCTCACGTACGCCCTCGACGGGAACATACAAACTGTGGCGAACCGGGTGTTCCTCCTCACCCCGAGGGATGTCGAAGTATCGGCGGAGGAGCGGAAGAAACTCGCCGAGCGGGCGTTCTTCAACCAGCTTTAATGGAGTCCATCGGGGTCATCGGGGCGGGCAAGATCGGGGGTTCTCTCCTCACACGCCTCGCCGACTCCAAAAAGTTCACCCTCACCGTCGCCGACATACACACCGAACAACTCGCCCGATATAAAGAATACGGCGGCATAAACACGACGACCTCGAACAAGGAACTCGCCGAGGCGAGCGACTTCATCGTGATCGCCGTGAAACCGTGGGACGTGGCGAACGTCCTCGACGGCATTTCACCCATCCTCGAAGGATCGAATAAAGCGGTGGCGAGCGTCGCCGCCGGAATCCCGATCTCGACGATGGAGAAGCACGCTCCTTCCGAGGCGGCGCTTCTCCGAGTGATGCCGAACGTGTGCGCCTCCGTCGGGCTCGGCTCGGCGGTCGTCACCGCGAACGAGGCGGGGCAAAAGACGCTCCCGCTCCTCATGGAGATTTTCAGCCACGTCGGGCAAGTCATGGAGCTTCCCGAACGGCTCTTCGACGCGGCGACGGCGCTTCATGGGAGCGGCCCGGCGTATGTCGCGCTTTTCGCGGACTCGCTCATACAGGCCGGGGTTCGTGAGGGGATTCCTCGGGACGTGGCTCGGAAGCTCGTGATCGGGACGATCGAAGGAACAGCCGAATTATTGAAAGATCGGAGCGCGCATCAAGTCCGGGACGAGGTGATGACGCCAGGCGGGACGACGGCGGCGGCGTTCGTGGCGATGGAGAGGTCCGGGTTCACCGGGGCCGTGTATGACGGCGTGAGCGCGGCGGCGCGGCAGTCGAAGGAGCTTGGCGAATGATCGCCCAGATTCCGGAGTTCGGGTTCTCGGTGGTGGGGCTTTTGTCGGGGATCGTGAACTACAGTTATTACATCCTCTTCGGGTTCATCATCGCGAACATTTTGTTCTCGTGGTTTCCGGGGTATCCATCGAGTACGGTGATGCAGTCGATTTATGACGCGGTGCGGGCGGTGGCGATGCCGATACTCTCACCGATACGCGAGAGGATACCGATGCTCCGGATCGGGGGCTTCGGGCTTGACCTCTCGCCGATAATCGCCATAATCGGACTCCTGATAGCGAGGAGGCTTCTCCTGCTTGTAATAGAAAACTTCATCGAACCTGTTACGGGGTGATCTTGCATGGCGATTAGACCAATAGACGTGAGGCGAAAAGAATTCTCGAACGGCTTCCGCGGCTACGACGCGAACCAAGTCGACGACTTCCTCGACCAGGTAGCCGACGAGTTCGAGCGCGCATACACGGATAACCAAAGAATGAGGGAAGAAGTTTCTTCTCTCCGCGAGCGCCTCCAGCAATTCGAGGAACTCGAAGGCTCGATTCGCTCGGCGCTCGTCCACGCCGAACAAGCCGCCAATGACCTCCGCCACACCTCCCAGCGCGAGGCCGAGGATCTCCGCCACTCCGCTCAAAGGGAGGCCGAGAGCCTCCGGGCGAGCTCGCAAAGGGAAGCGGAGATCACGATACAAGAAGCGCAAGCACGAGCGCATCAAATGCTCTCCGACTCGTCGAGCCGCGTCGAGCGGGTCCAGGATTCGTACGAGGCTTTGCAGGACGCGAAGCAAGAGTTCACGAAGGACTTCCGCCAGCTTCTCAAGACGTACATGGACGTGATGGAGGACATGGAGATAACCTCCGCGAAAGGCATTGAGTCGTCGCTGCGCCAACGCCTCGACACCGAGTCCATCGCCGTGGCCCGCGAAGCCGCGAACAGCGACCAGCCGAAGCTGACCGACGAGGGCGGGGCGAGCGGCCCCCTCTACGAGGAGGAGGGCGAAGGCGACGCGGCCTTCGCGACCGACTCCTCCTCGGAGGAGACGCAGCGCATAGACCTCTCGGAGCTTCCGGACATGGAGTCGGACGAGTCCCTCGAAGCCGAGGAGCCGGAGGTCGAGCCTTCGACCGCCGAGTCCGACGCCGACGAGACCGTCGTCTCGGACTCGACCGGCCTCGACCGCGAGGAGCGGGACGAGGCGGCGTTCTCCGAGGGCGACAAGGAGAGAACCAACGCCGACGACTTCTTCGAGGACAGCCGTGAGGAAGGCAGCTACGACAAGGAAGCCGAAGAGGAAGAGGACAGCCGCATCTTCCGCGCCAGCCGCTTCCTCCGCCGCCGGGGGTGAGGCGGTTCGTCGGCCTCGCCACGAATGCGCTTCGCGCTTGTCAGCCAGTAGAAACGTAGCATGATACTTCAATACAAGCCCGCTACGCTCGTCGGTTTTTCGAGCGCGGCGGGCTTTCTTCGTAGTCGAAAGGCGGACGTCGTGAAAGTCGCTTTACGCTCCTCCGACGACGGTGTGCTTATCGCGCTTCGCGTGTCTCCCGGAGCGAAGAAAAGCGGTGTCGAAGGCATGTATGGAGAAAACTCTATAAAACTGAAAGTCGCCTCTCCGCCCGTGGACGGCAAGGCGAACAAAGAGGTGGAGAGCCTCCTCGCAAACTTCCTCGGCGTCCGAAAGTCCGACGTCGAGGTCGTGCGCGGGGCATCGAGCCGCGACAAAGCCATTCTCGTGCGCGGCGTGGAATCGTCGGCCGTCGAGAGAATTCTCGCGAAATATCTGTGAGATGGGATTCGGGGAGGGCGCGGAAGAGCCGGACGGGCGAAAATCGTGGATCGTCGAATCCATGGGCGGCGAACCGAATTAGTGGGGGCATTATGGAACCGGAGAGCTTCGAGGTCGAATCATCGGAGGCGGGCGGGCGGCTCGACAAGCTCGCCGCCCGTCGGCTCGGCATCACCCGGAGCGCGGCTCAAAAGTTGATCTCCTCCGGTGAGATCACGGCCGGCGGCGAGAAAACCTCACCGTCTCATAAACTCCGCGCCGGAGAGCGCGTCTGCGCGAACCTCCCATCGAACGAACTCGAAGCGGAGGATATCCACGTTCCCATCGTTTTCGAGGACGAGAATCTCCTTGTGGTGGACAAACCCGCCGGACTCGTCGTGCATCCCGGCGCGGGGAACCCCTCTGGCACCCTCGTGAACGCCCTCCTCGAACACGGCATCTCGGGCGGCGAAGACCCGACTCGCCCCGGCGTCGTCCACCGTCTCGACCGCGACACCTCCGGCCTCATGGTAGTCGCGAAGGGAGAGCCCGCGTACTCGAAGCTCGTCGGGATGCTCTCGAAAAGGAAAGTGAGCCGGATATATCGGGCGGTCGTCGTCGGAGCGGGCCTGCCGGAAACGGGAACCATAAACTCGCCCGTCGGGCGCGACCCGGACAATCCCACGCTTATGGCCGCCGGGGTCGGAAAGCCCGCCGTCACGCATTTCGAGGTGATGGAGAAGTCCGGCGCGCGCACCATGCTCCGGGTTCGCCTCGAAACCGGACGGACGCATCAAATACGGGTGCATCTCTCCGCCATCGGACACCCCGTGTACGCCGACCCGCTTTATGGAGCCGCCGTCGAAGATCGCCGCCTTTGGCTCCACGCCGAGCGTCTCGGGTTCGAGCATCCGGCGAGTGGGGAGAAGGTGGAGTTCGAGGCGAAGGTGCCGGACGACCTTCGGGGGTCGGTGGCTTCTATCGGGTTTTCGGGCGGAGCATGAGCTCCGTTTGGACGGAGGTCGCGCGGAGGATCGTCGCGGGAGTCGGCGTGAGGCCGGGCGAATTGATCCAGATTCGAGACCATGCCGGAAGATTCGACGTTTTGCAAGAAATACTTCTCGCCGTCGAGTTCGCGGGGGCGACTCCATTGCCCGAGGTCACTCCCCCGGAGTATGTGAGGCGCATGCTCGCCGGAGCCGCGCCGGATTATTTGTCCCGATGGGACTTCCATCGCCAAACGTGGATGGAACGCACGGATCGAATCGTCGTTTTGCAAGGTGGCGAACTCGGGGAGAATGACCTCCCGGCAGCGAACCTCGAAGAGTGGCGGACGGCGACGCACCGCCTCACCGAGACCGAGGAAGAGGCCGGCCCACTCCCGTTCATGCTCGCGGCGATACCGACGGAAGATCGGGCGCGCCAACTCGGCATGCCCCTCGAAGACCTCGAAGCGAAGGTTTTGTCCGCGCTTCTCGTCGAGCCGGACGAGCTTGGTGAAACGATCTCGCGCATACTCTCGGCGGTTCGCGGCGGACGCTTCATGATCCTCCGAAGCGGCGGCGGACGATACGAGCTTCGGCTCACGCTCGGGGAAAGGCCGTGGATTCCCGACGACGGCCTCATAGACGAGGAGGGCGTGAAACGCGGAGGGGTCGTATCGAACCTTCCTGCCGGCTCCATATACACCACCGTCCTCGAAGACGAGACGAAGGGCGAGATCCACTTTCCACGCACGGAAGACGCGACCGACGTGCTCCTTCGCTTCGAGCGGGGCCGCATCGTCGAAATCTCCGCGAAGTCCGGGGCGAACGAACTCGAAGCCATGTTCGACGCCCATTCCGGCCAGCCGCGAAGGGTGAGCCATGTCGGCCTCGGCCTCAATCCGACGCTTCGAACCCCTCTCGGATGGACGCTCGTGGACGAGAACATGGCCGGATGCCTCGTCGTGGCCTTCGGCGAGAATCGGTACATGAGCGGCGAGAACGAGTCCTCCCTCAACGTGGACTTCGAGCTTCCCGGCACGACGCTCGAAGTGGACGGGAAGGTGATCGCGGACGCAGGTGCGCTTGTCGTGTGAGTTCGAGCTTGACTCGCCTCCCCCTCTTTGATAGCTTTCCTCCCAGCAAGTTGACCGGCCTTTAACGGCGTCCCGCGAGGCGCGAAGGAGGTAATCGGCGTTGAGCCGACTCAGTCTGGGCGAGCGCGAACGCTCGCAGCTTCTCACAAGCGAAGACATTAGCCGCTCACTGCGGCGCATCTCCCACGAAATCCTCGAAAGAAACTCGAAATCTCTCGATGAACTCGCCCTCGTCGGCGTCATGACCCGCGGTGTGCCGCTGGCGAGGCGCGTGGCCGCGAACCTTCATAAGTTCGAGGGACTCGATGTCCCGGTGGGTTCCCTCGACATCACGCTCCACCGCGACGATCTCGCAGACGAGGAGCCGGAGGTCGGGGAGAGTTATGTTCCCTTCGACGTTACGGGGAAGACGGTCGTCCTCGTGGACGACGTGCTTTTTACCGGGAGGACGGCTCGGGCGGCGATGGACGCGCTCCTCGAGATCGGTCGTCCGGCGGCGGTGAGGATGGCGATACTCGTGGATCGGGGCCATCGGGAGCTTCCGATACGCGCCGACCATGTCGGGAAGAACGCCCCGACTTCGCTCGACGAGCGGGTCGTGGTGAGTTTGGAGGAGACAGACGGGGAGGATGCGGTGATCGTCGTTGGAAACTAGGAGCTTGGCTAAAGACCTCATTTCCGTCGAAGGCATGGACTGCGAGGATTTGCGGGAAATAATGGATCTCGCCCGCGACTTCGAGGAGGGGAGGCTCCACGGCACCCTTTCCGGAAAGACGGTATGCCTCGCGTTTTTCGAGTCCTCGACGCGGACGCTCGTCTCCTTCGACCTCGCCGCGAGGCGGTGCGGCGCCGATGTCGTCTCGCTCTCCGAGAAAGGCTCGTCCATCTCGAAGGGGGAGTCGCTCGCCGACACGGTCGTCACCCTCGACATGCTCGGGGCGGACGCGATAGTCCTCCGCCATCCCGCAGTCGGCGCGGCGAAGCTCGCCTCCCGGCACACCTCCGCCTCCATAATCAACGCGGGC
The DNA here is from genome assembly GCA_013697825.1 of Rubrobacter sp. Lineage (GTDB taxonomy): Bacteria > Actinomycetota > Rubrobacteria > Rubrobacterales > Rubrobacteraceae > JACCWD01. The sequence goes on along the minus strand of JACCWD010000113.1, from coordinate 15,740 downwards.
GACGGCTGCGGACAGCATCCCACGCAGGCTCTCCTCGATTTGTATGCACTCTCGGACTCCCTCGGCGGCTTCGACGAACTCGAAGGGACGAGGGCCGTCATCGCCGGGGACATCCTCCACAGCCGGGTCGCCCGGAGCGTCATCCCCGCATTCCAGACCGCCGGGGTCGAAGTCGCCCTCGCCGCCCCGAAAACGCTCCTCCCCCTCGAAGCGGAAGTGTGGAACCTCCCCATCCTCGACTCCGTGGACGAAGCTCTCGAATGGGGCGCGGACGTTCTTTATATGCTCCGCCTCCAAAAAGAGCGCATGACGGGCGCGCTCGTCCCATCCGTCGCGGAGTACACGAAATTCTATGGCGTGAATAAACGCCACCTTCGCGCCGGACTTAAAGTCATGCACCCCGGCCCGGTGAACCGCGGAGTGGAGATCGCCGGCGATGTCGTCCTCGACGAAGCGTCGCTCATCGCCGCGCAAGTCGGAGCCGGGATCGGCGTCCGCTCCGCCGTCCTCGCCCTCGCCACGAACGCCGTCGAAGCCGGGGTCGCCGCTTGATGCCGAACATGGGTGATCGGTTCCTCACGGCATGGCGCGACCTCGTATGGGTGGATGGTCGAGTCGCCCCCACGGGCTGCGCGAACGGTGGATGCAAGCTTCTTCGACCGGACTCGATATGAAAGCACCGAACACCCGGAGCGGAGAGAGCCGGGAACTCGTGATTCGCGGGGCGCATGTCCTCGATCCACCATCCGGCCTCGATGGCATGATGGATGTGAAGGTTTCCGACGGACGCATCGCGGAGGTCGGAATCGGAATTCGCGGTTCGCGCGAAATCGACGCGGACGGGCTTCATCTTTTCCCCGGATTCGTGGATGTCCACGCGCATTGGCGATCCCCCGGACAAGAACATAAAGAGGACATCGAGAGCGGGGCGGCGGCCGCGGCGGCGGGCGGCTTCACGAGCGTCGTCATGATGCCGAACACCGACCCGGTGGTGGACAAACCCATCGTCGTGAGCGGCCTCGCAAAGAGGATCTCCGAGGAGTCGCGCGTCCGGGCATACATCACCGCCGCCCTCCACGTCGGCCTGAAAGGCGAACGGCTCACCGAGATGCGCCTTCTCAAAGAGGCGGGCGCTTTTTGCGTATCCGACGACGGACTCGGCACGCAAAGCGCGGGCGTACTTCGGAACGCGATGCTTTATGCGAAGTCCGCCGGGCTTCCGGTCATCCTCCATTGCGAGGATCACACGCTCTCGACGGGCGTCGTCCACGACGGGGCGCACGCCGCGCTCGCCGGGCTTCCGGGCATCCCCGCGAGCGCGGAGGATGTGGCGACAGCGACCGGCCTCATCCTCGCGGCGGAGACGGGGGCGAGGGTGCACATCACGCACGTGAGCACGGAGCTTTCGGCGGCCCTCGTCGGTTTCTTCAAGGACAAAGGCGATATCTCGTCCGACACGACGCCGCACCATCTCACCCTCACCGATGAGCTCGTCTCGACGCTCGACGGGATGTACCGGGTGAATCCACCGCTTCGACCGGACGATGACCGCGACGGGGTGGGGGGTGCGCTCCGGGACGGAGTCCTCGATTTCGTGGCGACGGATCACGCGCCGCACGCCTCCGAGGAGAAGGATCTCCCGCTCGAAGAAGCCTCGCCGGGCTTCCTCGGCCATGAGATGGCGTTCCCCGCGCTTTATACGGAGCTTGTGACGGGCGGGAAGCTCTCCCTCCCGCGGCTCGTCGAGGCGATGAGTTGCGCGCCCGGAAGGTGGGTCGGGGGTTCGGGGAGTTTGACGGCCGGTTCTCCGGCGGACATCGCGCTCGTGGATCTCTCGGAGGAGTGGACGGTGAACCGGGACACGATGGCGAGCAAATCGTCGAACTCGCCGTATGTCGGGAAGGCGATGGCCTCGCGCATCGTCGGTACAATAGTCGGCGGAGAGATCGTCCACGATATACACGACATTTTTTCGGGGGCTAAGTTTGGAATACGGGCGTAGCAAAGCGGTACTCGTCCTCGAGGACGGCGCGACCTTCGAGGGATGGAGCTTCGCCGGAGAAGGCGAAGTCCTTGGCGAGGTCGTCTTCACGACGGGCATGGTGGGTTATCAGGAAACGATCACCGACCCTTCGTACCGCGGACAAATAATCCTTTTCACATATCCTTTGATCGGAAACTACGGTGTCATCCCCGGCGAAGAGGAGTCGCGTAAAGTTCAAGCCGCCGCCGTCCTCGTGCGCGAGTACACGCCGCACCACAGTAATTGGGCGAGCGAGATGTCCCTCGCGGAGATGCTCGGCGAAGCGAACGTCATGGGTATCGAAGGCATGGACACTCGCGCACTCACCCGCCATCTCCGCGACAAAGGCTCGATGCGCGGCGTCATATCCACCGTCGAGCGCGACACGAGCGCCCTTCGGGAGAAAGCCATCTCTCACCCCTCGATGTCCGGCCTCGACCTCGCCTCGTCGAGTTCGCAGTTCGAGGAGCCGACCCTCATGCCCGCCATCGGCGAGGAGGTTTGCAAAGTCGCCGCCCTCGATTACGGGGTGAAAGGCTCGATATACAAAGAGCTTCGGAAGCGCGGCGCGACCGTCCTCGCCCTCCCCGGCTCGACGGATGCGGAGGAAGTCCTCGCTTCGGAGCCGGACGGCGTGTTCCTTTCGAACGGGCCGGGAGACCCGGCGGCTCTTCGCCGCGCCGTCGAGAATCTCCGACCGATGCTCGGGGAGGTTCCGGTGTTCGGGATTTGCCTCGGCCATCAGCTTCTCGGCCTCGCGCTCGAATGCGAGACGTATAAAATGCCGTTCGGGCATCACGGGGCGAACCACCCGGTGCGGAACATCGAGACGGGGAGGATCGAGATAACGAGCCAAAACCACGGCTTCGCCATCCGCGAAGATTCGCTCCCCGATGGTGTCGAACTCACGCACACGAACCTCTATGACGGAACCATCGAGGGGATCTCGGACCGGGCGCTCCGGGCGTGGAGCGTTCAATACCATCCCGAGTCGAGTCCCGGCCCCCGCGATTCCGGCTATCTCTTCGATGACTTCGTGGGTCTCATATCCGGATCGAGGGCGAAGGCGTGACGGTGGGTTTTCGCGAGGATGGCGCGTGTATGAGGCCGGGTTTCAGGCTTCGGGTTTCAGGTTTCAGGAAAAGCGTTACCGGGCGAAGCGTGGCTGCGAGTCGCGGCCTCGTCGGTGAGCCGAAAATTTTCGCGAGTCCCGCCTCGGGTATGCACGGCTTCATCGAAGGTTTCGGGGGTGTTCTCTTTGCCGCGCCGTGACGATATACGAAGCATCCTCATAATCGGATCCGGCCCGATCGTGATCGGGCAAGCCGCCGAGTTCGACTATTCCGGCACGCAAGCATGCCACGCCCTCCGCGAAGAGGGATACCGAATAATCCTCGTGAACTCGAACCCGGCGACGATCATGACCGATCCCGAAGTCGCCGACGTAACGTATGTCGAGCCTCTCACCGTGGAAGCCGTCTCTGAAATTATCCGAAAGGAACTCCCGGACGCTCTCCTCCCGACGCTTGGCGGGCAAACGGCTCTCAACCTTGCGATCGAGCTTCACGAGGCCGGAATCCTCGAAGAGCACGGGGTCGAGATCCTCGGAGCTTCCATCGAGTCCATCCACAAAGCCGAGGATCGCCAGCTTTTCCGCGAAGCGATGGAGCGCATCGGCTTCAAAGTCCCCGAGAGCCGGGTCGTGAAGAGTTTTTCGGAGGCCGACGAACTCGCCGCCCGCATAGGATTTCCGCTCATCATCCGCCCGAGCTTCACCCTCGGCGGAAAGGGCGGGGCCATCGCGTACGACCACCGCGACCTCCGGCGAACGGTCGAGGAGGGCATAGACGCGAGTCCCATAAACCGCGTCCTCGTCGAGAAGAGCGTCGCCGGGTGGAAGGAGTTCGAGCTCGAGGTTATGCGCGACTTCGCCGACAACGTCGTCATCGTATGCTCGATCGAGAACGTCGATCCGATGGGCATCCACACCGGGGACTCCATCACCGTCGCCCCGGCGCAAACCCTTTCCGACCGCCAATACCAAACCCTCCGAACCGCCTCGCTCAGCATAATACGAGAGATCGGGGTTTCGACGGGGGGATCGAACATACAGTTCGCGGTTGACCCGGAGAGCGACGAATTCTACGTCATCGAGATGAACCCGAGGGTGAGCCGGTCGAGCGCGCTCGCGAGCAAAGCGACCGGATTTCCGATAGCCAAAATCGCCGCCAAGCTCGCCGTCGGGTACTCGCTCGACGAAATACCGAACGACATCACCGAGGCGACGCCCGCCTCCTTCGAGCCCGCCCTCGATTACGTGGTGACGAAGATACCGCGCTTCGCGTTCGAGAAGTTCCCCGGCACGCACGCCCGGCTCACAACCCGGATGCACTCCGTCGGTGAGGTCATGGCGATAGGCCGAACCTTCACCGAAAGTTTACTGAAGGCTATAGCTTCGCTCGAGGTAGACAGCGCCGACATAATCCCGCGCCTCGACGAGCCGAGTCCGTACCGCATCTTCGCCGTCTTCGAGGCGCTTCGGGCGGGGATGGACATACCGGAGATCCACAACCGCACCGCCATAGACCCGTTCTTCATAGCCTCCATAGCCCGCATCGTCGCCGCCGAAGGCTCCGTCTCCGGGAGCTTCGACCGCGAGGCGATCCGCGAAATGAAACGGGTCGGCTTCACGGACGAGGTATTGGCGGCTTCCGCCGGAACTTCGACGGAGGTGGTGAGAGGGGTACGGCAAGCCCTCGGCGTCTCCCCGACGTACAAATCCGTGGACACGTGCGCCGGGGAATTCCCGGCCCGGACACCTTATTATTATTCGACGTATGAAGTCGAGGACGAGGTGGAGCGCGGCGAGGAGCCGTCGGTCGTCGTCCTCGGGAGCGGGCCGAACCGTATCGGGCAAGGCATCGAGTTCGACTACGCGTGCGTACACGCGAGCTACGCCCTCATCGAGAGCGGCTTCGACGCGGTGATGGTGAACTCGAACCCGGAGACGGTCTCGACAGACTACGATACCTCGACGCGCCTTTATTTCGAGCCTTTGTCGGCGGAGCATGTACTCGAAGTTATTCGGCGCGAGAGGCCAGATGGGGTCATCCTCCAGTTCGGCGGGCAAAGTCCGCTGAAATTGGCGAGGGAACTCGAAAAGGCCGGGGTGAAGATACTCGGGACTTCGCCGGACGCGATCGACCTCGCCGAAGACCGCTCGCGGTTCGGGAGGCTCATGGAGGATCTCGATATTCCCCATCCTGACTTCGGGACGGCGACGACCGCCGACGAGGCTCGGGCGGTCGCGCGGGATCTCGGCTATCCGGTCGTTGTGCGCCCCTCATACGTTCTCGGCGGACGCCGGATGGAGATCGTGTATAACGACGAGGATCTCGACCTTTACCTCGAATCGAGCGTGAGTACGAGTCCCGAGCATCCGATCCTCGTTGACAAGTTCATGGAGGCTCACGTCGAGGTTGACGTTGACGCTGTATCGGACGGTGAGGATGTGTACATCGGCGGGATCATGGAGCATGTAGAGGAGGCGGGGGTTCATTCGGGGGACTCGTCGTGCGTCACGCCGCCGATCACGCTCCGGCGGGCGCTTTTGGAAAAGATCGAAGACTATACGAGGCGCATGGCTCTCGCCATCGGGGTCGTGGGATTGATGAACATTCAGTTCGTTGTGCGGGGTGAGGATGTGCTTGTGATCGAATGCAATCCTCGGGCTTCGCGGACGGTTCCGTTCATCTCGAAGGCGACGGGGGTTCCGCTCGCGAAGGTGGCGACCCGGGTTCTTGTGGGGGAGAAAATCAAGGACATGAATTTGCGTGCTTCGCAGAGCGGCCATTTCTCCGTCAAAGCGCCCGTGTTTCCGTTCGACCGTTTCGCGGAGGCCGACCCGCTCCTCGGGCCGGAGATGCGCTCGACGGGGGAGGCGATGGGGATTGACCGCTCGTTCGGCGGGGCTTTCGCGAAGGCGATCATCGCCGCCGGGCAGAAATTGCCGGAGAGCGGGCGGGTGTATATCTCGGTGGCGGACCGGGACAAGCGGGCGGTGGTTCTCATAGCTCGGGCTTTCGCGGATCTTGGGTTCGAGATATCGGCTAGCGAAGGCACCTCCGAAGTCCTTCAAAACAACGGGCTTCCGGTGACGGTCGTGCCGAAGATCGGGGAGGTCGGGGGGGACGTTCTCGGCATGATCGAGGGCGGAGAGGTGGATCTCATAGTGAACACCCCATGGGGCCGCGGCGCGAGAACCGATGGATATCTCATCCGTCGCTCGGCCCTCACGCACGCCGTCCCGTGCATAACGACCCTCGCCGCCGCGACCGCCGCTATACAAGGCATCGAAGCGAAAATACGCGGCCACACCCGAAGCGTGAATTCCCTGCAAAACTTGTATACGACGAAGATATGATGCGGGATCCGGTCGGACACTTCGCACCGTGCATGGTTCGTGAGGTCGCGGGAGCTATTCGCTGCGCGGGATTGGGGAAGACGAGCGCGGCCACGCCGCCTCACGGTCTCGCGTATACGCGCACGATGGAGCGCGTTCAGCCGGATTCGGCATGGAGGCGACAGGGAGTGGATGGCGATGCCCTTTTCGGGGAGACGACACGGTGGTCGCCTCCCGTCGGAGGACGCGGATCATGGCCGGGAAAGGATGCGAAGATGGCTGAAAAATTGCCGCTCGAGAAACGATACGGGATCGACATCGCGTGGAGCGACGAGGACGATGTTTTTATCGCCATAATACCCGGCATGCCGTATGCGGGAGGACACGGAGCGACGATGGAGGATGCGCTCGCGATGACGAAGGAAGCCATACGATCGCACATCGAGGTCGCCGAGGAGTCGGGAAAGCCGATCCCCGAGCCGAAGCCCCGGCGGATCGCTTGAAATTCCACACCGTCGAAATCGAGGGGATCGAGACTCTCGGACGATACGTCCTTCTCCATTACCGGTGGGAAGGCTCCATCGAGCCGGGTCAGTTCACGATGGCCCGAGCCGCCGGATATCCGACGACCTTCGACCCCTTCCTCGCCCGGCCTTTTTCTTTCTATGACTACGATGGAGAGACGGCGAGCCTCCTATTCGAGGTTCGGGGTCGGGGTACGCAGCTTCTCGCCGAAGCGACGGAGCGGATCGAGGCGAGTCGGCCTCTCGGAAAGGGGTTCCGGGTGGATGGGGTGGCCGGACGGGCCGTTCTCCTCGGAGGGGGAGTCGGCGTCGCGCCGTTCAAGTTCCTCTCGCGGAGGCTCTATGAACTCGGAGTCGAGCACGATGTCGCCCTCGGCTTCGAGGACGAGGGGGTCGCCGGGGTCGCGGGGGATTTTCCCGGAGCGAAGGTCGCCACGATGGACGGGTCGTTCGGCGTCCGCGGGACGGTTTTGGATGCGGTCGGTGATCTCTCCGAATACTCCGCGATATATGCGTGCGGCCCGAACGCGATGCTCGCAGCGGTGAAGCGGGCGGCGAACGGGGCTAAAATCTGCCAGCTTTCGGTCGAGGAGCGGATGGGGTGCGGCAACGGCTCGTGCAATGGATGCGTCGTACCGACGGAAAGAGGATACGTCCGGTCGTGCATCGAAGGCCCCGTTTTCGACGCGGAGGTTCTCGCATGGTGATGGAGCGGAGGAAGACGGATGTGGATCTCTCCGTCGAGCTTTTCGGACGGAGACTCGGCACGCCGCTCATGCCCGCGTCCGGGACGCTCTCGAAGGAGGCCGTCGGGGAAGTGAGAGGCATATATGGAGCCATCCTCCCGAAGACGACGACTCCGCGCCGCCGGGATGGGAATCCGACGCCGCGCATCGCGGAGACTCCCGCCGGGATGGTGAATTCCATCGGGCTTCAAAATCCGGGTGTCGAAGAGTTCATGAAGAACCTCGACGACTTCGATCTCGGTGTCCCGATCCTCGTATCCGTCGCGGGAAACACCACCGACGAGTTCCGCGAGCTTTGTGAAAAAGTCTCCGCCGACGAGCGTGTGTTCGCCGTCGAACTCAACCTTTCATGTCCGAATGTGGAGCATGGCGGACTCACGTTTTGCGCCGGGCCTTCTTCGGTGGAAGAGGTCGTCTCGGCGTGTCGGAAGGTCTCCGGAAAGCCGCTCTCGGCGAAGCTCACGTTCGAGGGGGTTGTCGGGAACGCCGTCGCCGCCGAGTCGGCGGGCGCGGACGCGCTCACGGTGATGAACACGATCCCCGCCCTCACCGTGGATGCGGACGCCCGGAGGGTTCTTGTCAAAGGCGGCCTCTCCGGCCCTGCGATAAAGCCTGTGGCGATGCGGGCCGTCTACGACGTTTCGGCGGCGGTGGATGTTCCGGTCATCGCGAGCGGGGGCGTTTCGACCGGCCTCGATGTGGCGGAGTTCATGATGGCGGGGGCGGCGGCGGCGCAGGTCGGGACGGCGAGCTTCGTGCGCGACCCGGAGGACATCCTCGGCGAGTTCGAGGGATATTTGCGGAAGCATGGGATTTCGGCGTCGGATTTGATCGGTGATTTGCGGGACTCCGAGTCTGCCAGCGGAGTTCATGAAGGTTGATCCCCTCTTTGGCGAGGTTCCACTCCGCGAGCATGGCTTGTCCGGGGTGGTATTTCCTGATGCCTGAAACCTGAAGCCTGAAGCCCGGATTGTGGAAGGATCAATCCTTACGCAAGCCGCTGTGCGTGGTGAGCGTCGAAGCATCGTGGTCGAGCGAAGCGACCGTTTACCGGAACATCGCGGGTTCGAGTTCGCGGACGACTTCGGCCCGGTCGAGGGGGAGCCTGGCTCGCTGGGCGTGTTCGAAGACGAGTTCCACGTTGGGGGCTTCGTACTCGCAGTAGAGTTTTCCCTCTTCGGCGGAGTAGTATGAGCGGATCCAGCGTACGCTGGGCATCTGCTCGATGACCTCTATGGATCTTTTGGCCGCGGCTTCCATCTCCTCTTCGGAGACTTCCCCGACCGTCCGGATCAGGATGTATTTGGGCATCTGGCTCCTCCTTCCTTTTGGTTGAATGGTTTCGCGGACTGCTTATGATCCGCGGTTTCCGAAGCCGTCTTCGCGGTGGCCTGAAACTCCTCCTGGGAGATCACGCCAACCGTCCGGGGCACGATGTACCGTGGCATCTATTCGCTCCTTTCCACATGGTGCAGGGCGCAGGCACCCTCCGACGCCTTTTGTTTTGACCTGGCCGCTTCCGAAGAATCCCGCGCGCGGGTCGTCTCCCCCAGACGCTCGTAGACTTCGGACAGGTCGTGAAGAACCCCGATCTCACCCTCCAAATCTCCGATCTCCCTGCGGAGCCGCAATGAACGCTTGAGGCACGAGAGGGCGCTAGGGTAGTGGCCGAGTTCGTTGTGGCTCTCGGCGAGGCTGGTGAGCACGTATGCCTCGGCCTGCGGATCCTCCAGTTCTTGAAGCAGCTCGAGCGCTTCCCTGCCGCGCCGGATGGATCTTTTATAGCCGCCGAGGTTCTGGTGGACGACGCTCAGGCAAGCGAGAGCGGCGGCCTCGTGCGCTTTCTCGCCTTGTTCCCGCGCCAGTTTCAGGGCTTCTTCGTAGTTGCGGAGGGAGCTTTCCGGATCTCCCGTTTGCCAGAGGAGTCCGGCCAGGTTCATGAGGAGTTTCCGCAGCCGCCCGGCCTCGCCGAGGCCGCAGTATATACCGGCGGCGGCTTCGTAGGCGTCGAGGGCCTCCTCCGGCTCGTCCAGCGAGCGATGGAGCGCGGCGCCGAGGAGGGTGAGAGCGTCGGCCTTCGCGGAAAGTTCTTTGGGGAACTCGGACTCCTCGTAGGCTTTTTCCAGAAGCTCGGCCGCCCGGCGGTAGGAGCCAGCCGCGCCCGCCGGGTCTCCGGTTTGCTCGAGGGCGACGCCGACGCTCATGAGCGCGTACCCTTCGTCCCGGACGTATCCCGTCTCCCGGCTGAGCCGGACGGCGGTCCGGAAGTGTTCGAGGGCTTCTTTCGGGGAGCCGAGGCTGAGGTACAGCGTCCCGGAGTTGACGTGCTGGGTGGTGCTCAGGTTCTTGGCTCCGAGTTCGGCGAGGATCGGCAGGCTCTCGAGGTTGAGGGAGAGCGCGGCTTCGAGATCCCCGCGCTCGCGCTGGATGAGGGCCATGCTGTTCAGCCGGAAGGACTCCCCGATCCTGTACCCCATCTCGCGGTCTATGCGGATTGCCTCCTCGTTCCACCGCAGCGCGCTGTCGTGGTCGCCCATGCTCCGGTAGACGTGGGCTATGTTCCCCGCGTCGGCGGCCTCCGCCAGCTGGTTGCCGAGCTCGCGGTGGATCCAGATCGCCTGCAAGTTCGCCTCCAGCGCGCCGGGATACTCCCAGTTCATCCACCGCACGTACCCAAGCTCCCGATAAGCCCGCGCTTCCCCCGCCCGGTTCCCCAACTCCCGGAAGATGGAGACCGCCTCCCGCGCCGCCTCCGCCGCGCCTCCGGGTTCCGCGAACGACATGAAAACTCCGATGCGCCGGATGTGAACCTCCGCTATTTTTTCGAGGTCCCCCAGACGCCGCGCCAGCGCGAACATCTCATCCACCGTCTCCGCCCGCTCCTCCCGCCGGTCCATGTGCTCCAGAAAACGCTCGCGCGCAACCAGCAACTCGAAGCGCCTCTCGTCGGAATCTGGCAGCTTTTCCACGACCGCCAGCGCGCGGGCGTAGTTCTCCGAGGCGGCGTCCCATGCATAACTCTCCTCGGCCCGCTCCCCCGCCCGGACGAGGTTCTCCAGCGCGAGCGGCCACGCCTCGGCGTGGAGGTAGTGGTGGGCCAACTCCGCCGGTTCCCCGCCGTCCTCTTCGAGAGCTTTCGCGATTTTCAAGTGGAGCTCCCGCCGCCGCAGAACGCCGATGTCTTCGTAGAGCGCCTGCCTGAGCTTGTCGTGGGAGAAGTAATACGTCGTCCCGGTCTCGACGATGAACGCCGAAGATAATAGAGACTCCATGACGGCGGCGGCGCGGGTTTCGTCGAGGACGGCGGCTTTGACGGGGAGGCTTGGCTCGAAGTCGCGCCCCGTGACGGCGGCGAGTTCGAGAAGCTCCCTTGCCTCCTGGCCGAGCGCGTTGAAGCGGGCCTGTATAAGGGACTTCACCCCGGAGGGAAGCACACGTTCCCGGAGAGCCTCCTCCTTCAGCCCGCAAATGCGCCTCCGGGAATCCACCGCGACGGCGCCGGACTCGATGAGCCACCGCAAATACTCCACCGCATAGAACGGGTTCCCCTCCGATTCACGGTGGAGGAAGTCCGCGAGCAAAGCCCGTTCGCCGAAGCCGCGGGAGGACATGCTGTCGAGAAGCCGGGCGATGTCCTCCGGTGAGAGGCGGTTCAAGCTCAGGGTGTCGAGCATCCGACGCTCGGCCAGCCCGTCGAGCCATCCGGCGAGTTCGGGCCTTTGCTCCAGTCGGTACGTGAAGAGGAGCAAAACCCTCTCGCCGGAGACGCGCCTCGTCAGACAAGAGAGGAAGGCCAGCGTGGCGGCGTCCGCCCACTGGATGTCGTCGAGGAAGAGGATGAGGGCGTTTTGCTTACCGTCGCGGGAGGTGCGGATTATCTCCCTTGTGAGCGCGTGGTGGAAGCGGGCGTCGTCGCGGGACTCGCCCGTCCGCAGATAGCCGAGCTCCTTTTCCTCGCGGTCGGGCGCCTCGGGGAGCATCCCGGCCACGTCCACCGTCCCTTCGAGAGCGTCGAGCACCGGCTCCAGCGGGGGGCCAAGCTCCCTCTCATAACAGCGCCCGGAGAGCACCCGGACGCCTTTACCGCGAGCGTAACCCAAGAACTCCTCGGCGAGGCGCGTCTTGCCCACGCCCGCCTCGCCTTCGATGGCGACGGCGCCGCCCGAACCTTCTCCGGCCTCCCGCAGCCGCTCGACGAGGAGCGCGTACTCCCTATCCCGCCCGACGAAGTGCGTGCGGCTGAGGGAGTACGGAAGTTTCAAGGGGCGGCGGGGTTTGGGATAGCGACGCATTCCGTCCACCCCCGGCACGTCGCGGGCTTCGACCCGCTCCTTCAGCCTCGTCAACTCCGGCGATGGAGAGGCGCCAAGCTCTTCTTTCAGCCTCCGGGCGTAACGCCGGTATGCCTGAAGGGCGAGGGTTTGCTCTCCGGCGCAGTAGTGGTAGAGGATGAGCCGGCGGCGGAGATCCTCACGGTATCCGTCGAGAGCCATAGCCCGCTCGCACGACTCTATGGCCTCGGTGTATCGGCCCCGAAGTGCCAGGCACTCGGACAGTTCCAAAAGGGCCGCGAGGCGCCGCTCCCGCCACTCCTCCCGGGCGGTCGCCGCCCAATCCTCGTACGTTTCCTCCGCGAGGAACTCGCCTTTCGAGAGATCGAGGGCGGAACGGTACATTCGGATGGCTTCGTCGAGGTTCTCCGCATTTCGGGCCGCCTCCGCGTTTTCCCAGAGTTCCTCGAACTCCCAGGCGTCCACCTCGCAGTCCGCCTCGCGGTCGAACATGTATCCGGGGCGTCGGCTGACGACGTAGCGGGAGCCGGGGCCGTGGTCGAGGCCCGGCTCGACCACCCGGCGGAGAAGGCTGACCGCCACCCGGAGGCTCCTCTCGGCGGAGGCGGGGGAGGAGTCCGGCCACAGCGCCTCCACTATCTCGTCGCGGGAGAAAACCCGGCCCGGACGGGTGAGCAAGAGTTTCAAGAGCGAGCGCGTCTTCCGCCGATCCCACTCCTCGTCCCCGACAAGGTTCCCGCCGCGCCAGACCCGGAACCGACCGAACAGATTGATCTTCAGCCCCACCGCAACCCACCTCCCCGGACTCGAAGCCCGAGTTATGCTCCGCTTGTTGCATCCTCCACCATAACAGCCGATAAAACGGGGCGCATCACTCAGATGAGTGAGTTTTCGAGATTTCCACGTCGACCTCGCGCGGGTTTGCGATCTTTCGCTGCCGTAACAAAAGCGTAATGCCGGGTGGATAGCCTTCCGGTAAGAACCTTGCAGAGCGGAGACGAATAAAGGAGCCACTATAAGCGGACTGACAAAGAGGTTGTCCGCCGTGTTGCGCGGGTTGATCGGGGCCAATTAAGGAAGGAGACTGAATCCCATGCCGGAGCAATGGAGACTTGAAGGAATGTATATGGAAGCCTGCACGTGCGAGGCGGCCTGTCCCTGCATCATGCTGAACGACCCGACCGAGGGTTACTGCACCGCCGTGGTGGGCTGGCATATAGACGAGGGCAACTATGGCGGCGTGCCGCTCGACGGCCTCAACGTCGTTGTCGCGCTTCATTCGCCGGGGAACATGGCCGACGGAAACTGGAAGGCGGCTCTCTACCTCGATGACGGCGCCAGCGCTGAGCAGCAAGGGGCGCTCGGGGATATCTGGGGCGGGCAGGCCGGCGGGCATCCCGGCGAGCTTGCGAAGTTGATCGGGGAGGTGGCCGGCGTGGCGGTCGTTCCGCTCGACTTCGAGACCGACGGCAAGCGGGGCAGGATCGGGATCGGCGACCTCGGCGGCGCCGAGTGGGAGCCCATCGAGGGACAGAATGGACAGGCGGTCACTGTTGAGAACCACCCGCTGGCCGTGGCGCCGGGCTACCCTGCGGTGGTCGGCAAGGCAAGCAGGGCGGCCTTCAAGGACTGCGGCATCGAGTTCGATGTCGCCGGTCGCCAGACGATGACCTCGCCGTTCAGCTACGCCGGGCCGTGACATGTCGGCGGGAGCTTCCATAAAAGCGATACTCTGGCGCGACCGCCTGATCATCGCCGGCGGGTTGGCGGCCCTCGTCGCCCTCTCCTGGCTGTACCTGGCGGACATAGCTCGGAGCATGCACGGGATGCACATGGAGATGTCCTCGCCCCACGCCCATGCGTGGGGCCTCTCCGGCTTCCTCTCCGCCTTTGCGATGTGGTCCGTGACGATGGTGGGGATGATGTTGCCCTCGGCCTCCCCGATGATCCTGACCTTCTCGTCGCTTGAACGGTGCCGGAGCGACGCCCGCCCCTTCGCGCGCACGGGCCTGTTCGTGCTTGGGTACGTGATCGTGTGGACGGCGTACAGCGCGCTGGCGGCCTTCGCGCAAGGAGTGTTTCAGGCGGCCGCTGTGCTGTCTCCGATGGGGGCGAGCATGAGTCCCTACCTCGCCGGCGGATTGCTCCTTGTAGCGGGAGCGTTCCAACTGACACCGCTCAAGTATGCGTGCCTCGACCGTTGCCGCACGCCCGTTGGGTTCCTCATGGCCGAGTGGCGCCCCGGTTCCGGCGGCGCGTTGAAGATGGGGCTTCGCCACGGAGCCTACTGCGCGGGCTGCTGCTGGGCGCTCATGGCGCTCATGTTCGTCCTCGGGGTCATGAACCTGCTCTGGATGGCCGCGCTCGCGGCGTTCATGCTCCTCGAAAAGGTCGTCCCGGCGGGACATCGGGTGGGCCGGGTGGCGGGCGTGCTGCTCATAATTTGGGGAGCGTCGGCGGTCGCGAGTGTGCTGTGAGCGAAAGGTGAGAACTCCATGATGTTGTCAGAAACGAAACAAAGGATGGACGAAGCGCTGTTCCGCCACGCGCGGGCCTTCGCCGGACGCGACGTGGACGCCCTCATGTCCGACTACTGTGAGAGCGCGGCGCTCCTCACGCCGGACGGCGCCATGCGGGGGAGAGAAGACATAAGAGCGTTCTTTGAAGCGTTTATGGCCGGCTTTTCGCCCGGCTCGATCTTCGAGGCATCGCGGCCGGCGGCGGCGAGGAACATCGGGTACATCGTCTGGACGGTGGACCCCGACCTCCCCTTCGCGACCGAGACCTTGATCTTTTTCGGACCGAAGATCCTGACGCAGAGCTTCACGGCGCAGATGAACCTGAGGTAACGAAAGTTTCGTAAGGAGGAGAACGACTATGGCCGAGATAGGCCCGAGGAGGAAGAGGACGGTTCAGGAACCGCTCAGAGAACCGGGCCGCGAGCCGGCGCGGAGGCTCATTCCAAAAGTGAAGCCAAAGCGAAGGGAAAGAGTGTCGGCATGAACGAGCCGGAGTTCTATGCGAACGCCACCCTGGGTTTCAGGAAATGGCATTTTTCGCTGAGAGATGAAGAGAACAAGCCCCTCTTGCTGGAAGGCATGTACAAGTACAATTTCCAACAACCCCTCTGTCGCTGGGATCTGGTGAACCCCAACCACGCCGAATGCCTGCGTCTCAAGTTCGATCCGGATCTCTCTATCGAAGATCACGGTGAAGTTCCCGAGCCGGAGTGCGGGTGTGGATTTTACGCTTATGGTCGGAGGGACGATTCCAACAGCGAGACCACGGTCCACATGGCGGGAGGTGTCGTGGCGGGGTGGGGAAACCTCGAACTGCACGAGAGAGGGTTCAAGTGCGATGTCGCCAAAATACTCGCCCTCTTCGCGCCGACCCCTCGCAAGTCGCCACCCCACGACGGTCCCCACTACAAGCAACTGGCCGCGCGGAAGTGGCCCGCGCTGAGAAGGGTGTGCGCCGACAACGGCATCCCCTTGCTGGAGCCGGACGCCCTGAGAGACGACGATGAAGTACGGCGCTACGCCGGGGAGCGCGAACTCGTGCTGCTCGAAGACCAGTTGAGTTTCGGAGAGATCCCGGCTCCGTAACAAAAGCGTAACGCCGTGTCTTTAGCTTGCGTTTTAACTCCAATGGCGGGGAAAGGATGCGGCGAGCCGTCGGCGGGGGCATGATGAACGCATCATGGAACCTTCCGACGCTCTCCACGCCTTCCGCCACTCGCTCTACGAATGCCTC
>JACCWD010000112.1 GCA_013697825.1 Rubrobacter sp. | reverse complement strand
AGATGGACGATGCGGGGCTTACTCCCCATCGCCCCGGCGGCGGTCTTCACGAGGTCGTCGTATGTGAGCGGACGCGAGCCGGGGAGGTCGTATGTTTCGCGCGCCGCCCCTTCTCTCATGAGGGCTTTGCACGCGCCCTTCGCGCAATCCTCGAAAAAAACGGGCTGCCAGAGGTTTCCTCCGTCGCCGAACATCGGGAAGGCGGGCGAGCGGTCGAGGAATCGGAGGAGTTTGTGGACGTTCTTGTCGAGCTCGGAGCCGTAGATCATGGCCGGACGAACCACCGTCCACGAAAGATCGCTTGATTTTACGACCCCCTCCATCTCGGCCTTCGGGCGCGAGCGGAACTCGAAGCGCGAGTGGAAGCTCGTGGAGGAAACCGCGAGGAGCCTCTCCACGCCCGCGCTCTTCATCGCAGAGACGACCATCGGGGCGAACTCGATGCCCGCGACGTGCGCGACGGCGTCCACGCCGGAGAAGGCGCGGCGGAGGTCTCTTTCGGAGCGGACATCGCCGCAGACGATCTCCACCTCTTTTCCGGCGAGGCGCGTGGCATTCGGGCTGTCTTTTCGGACGAGGCATCGGATGTCATGCCCGGCGGGGAGGAACGCCTCCACCATCGCGCCGCCGAGGAGGCCCGTCGCGCCCGTGAGAAGAATTTTCAAAGCGCGGCCCCGGTTCGCGCCGTCGGCCATTCCACGTAAACTGCCATCTCCGGTGGGGCATCCATGCCGGGCAACGTACCAAAAGAGACGGGGCGACGCCAGGTAAGCGAACCCGAAGGCTGAGAGCGGCTCTCCGCCCGATGGCGCCGCGGGCCGCTATGTCCGAGGCGCGGTTGACAA
Source organism: Rubrobacter sp. (assembly GCA_013697825.1). Lineage (GTDB taxonomy): Bacteria > Actinomycetota > Rubrobacteria > Rubrobacterales > Rubrobacteraceae > JACCWD01. The sequence goes on along the minus strand of JACCWD010000112.1, from coordinate 1,572 downwards.
CGCGAAAAGCCCTCACTATTCTGCCAACGGCGCTCAGGCGACGGGCGCGTATGTGGAACTATGCGGCACATCGGCCATCTGGACAAGGGAAACGTTATCAAATCAATGCCCGCCGGAGATAAAGTACAAGTCATAGAGGGTGTCAACGTCGTGGGGGAGATGGGGCTTGGCGAGGTGGCGCGGCAGTACGTCGCGGCCCTTCAGGAGGCCGGGGTTCCGGTCGCCACCAAGACGTATATCCACTTCGGCAACCGTAACGAACACGCCTTCGTGGACGTTGACACGGACGAGACGTATCCGCGGAACTTGATCTGCCTCCAGCCGCTGGAGCTTATGGACTTTTACCGCGACGTCGGGGAGGAGTTCTTCCGGAATCGGCACACCGTCGGGGTGTGGGGCCGGGAGATCGACGCCTTCCCCGAGGACTGGCTCGACGCCCTCGACTTCGTGGACGAGGTGTGGGCGTGGACGGACTACGTGGCCGGAACCTTCGACGAGCAGGTTTTCCAGCACGTCGCGGGCGGCAACGTGATCTTCTCAAGCGCCGGAGTGGAGGTCGAGACGGCCTCCTTCGACGAGATCATAAACGAAGCCTCCGAAGGCGGCAGAAAGCGCGTCAAGCTCCTCAAGATAGACTGCGAAGGCTCGGAGTTCCCGATCCTCTTCACCTCCCAAACCCTCCACCTCATAGACGACATCCGCGGCGAGTTCCACGAATACGGCGGCGACCATGACCCCCACTCCATCCCCGAGAACGCCCGTGTCGAGGGCTTCGACCGATTCACCATCGAGGAGCTTACGAAGGTACTCGAAAGAGAAGGCTTCACCGTGACCTCCGAGCGGAGCGGCGACACGAACCTCGGCCTCTTCTTCGCGACCCGAAACCGATGATAAGGGGGAACGCTTGAGCACGGCACTCATAACTGGCATCACCGGACAGGACGGCGCTTATCTGGCGCGGTTGCTTTTGGAGAAGGGCTACCATGTCGTCGGGGCGTTCCGGCGGGCGAGCATGGTGAGCACGGCCCGCCTCGACGCGCTCGGGATCACGGACGAGGTGGAGCTCGTCCCCTTCGACCTCACCGACCACGGGAACATGAGGCGCACCATCGCGCGGGCGGAGCCGGAGGAGGTTTACAACCTCGCCGCGCAGAGTTTCGTCGGGGTCTCCTTCGAGCAGCCCGTGACGACTGGGGAGATCACGGGCTTCGGCGTCGTGCGCCTCCTCGAAGCGATCCGGGAAGAGAACCCCCGGATAAAGTTCTATCAAGCCTCGACGAGCGAGATGTTCGGCAAAGCTCCCGCCCCCCAAAACGAGGAGACACCCTTTTATCCGAGGAGTCCGTACGCGGCCTCGAAGCTGTACGCGCACTGGACGACGGTGAACTACCGCGAGTCGTATGGGATGCACGCATCGAGTGGGATACTCTTCAACCACGAATGCCTTAGCTTGCGTTTTAACTCCAATGGCGGGGAAAGGATGCGGCGAGCCGTCGGCGGGGGCATGATGAACGCATCATGGAACCTTCCGACGCTCTCCACGCCTTCCGCCACTCGCTCTACGAATGCCTC
>JACCWD010000107.1 GCA_013697825.1 Rubrobacter sp. | reverse complement strand
TCGTCGGGGGAGTCTTCGCCGCCGTATGAGCCGAGCCATCCGGCGACCGCGTCAATGTCTATGCCGTATGAACAGAGGATTTCCTTCGCCATGTTCTCCCTTTCCCTCGTTTGCCCGCACAAAGCATAGCATTGCCCGCGGGGTTATGATCCCCTCCATGAAACCACCGGAGATCACAGTCCTCTCGCTCGGCGGAACCATATCCTCCACCGGGGAGGGCGGGGTGAAGCCGACGCTCACGGGCGAGGACCTCGTTTCGGACATCCCGGAGATCGCCGATGTCGCCGAAGTCGAGGCATCGTCGTTCCGGCAATCACCCTCGGGGGAACTCACGCTCGACGACCTCATCGAGCTTGCCGGGGAGATCGAGGACTCCTTCGACTCCGGCTCCTCCGGCGCGGTCATCACACAAGGCACCGACACCATCGAGGAGACCTCGTTCGTCCTCGACCTTCTTGTGAACCGCGACGAGCCGATCATAGTGACGGGCGCGATGCGGAACCCAACGCTTCCCGGCGCGGACGGCCCGGCTAATTTGCTTGCCGCCGTGGAAGTCGCATCGAGCGAGTCGGCGCGCGGACTCGGAACCGTCGTCGTCTTCAACGATGAAATACATGCCGCCCGCTTCGTAAGGAAGACGCACACGCAAAGCCCGGCGACGTTCCGTTCGGAGGCGGCGGGGCCGATCGGAGGTATCTCCGAGGGAAACGTACGCATCGCCGCCCGCCCGGTCGGGCGGAGGAACATACGGCCTTCGAGGGGTGGCGAAGACCGTCCCGTCGCCCTCTTCACGGCGGCTCTCGGCGACGACGGGAGGATGCTTCCGGAGCTTCCGCGCCTCGGGTACGTCGGCCTCGTCGTCGAGGCGATGGGCGGGGGGCATGTCCCGGAGGCGATGGTCGGGAGGCTCGAAAAGCTCGCGGAGACGATGCCCGTCGTCCTCGCCTCAAGGACGGGGAGCGGGGACGTCCTCGAAAAGACGTACGGCTTTCCGGGGTCGGAGATGGATCTCCTCGGGCGCGGCCTCGTCCCCGCCGGGATGCTCGACGGGCTGAAGGCGAGGCTGCTTCTCTCTCTCCTCCTCCGCTCCGGCGCGGGCGAGGATGAGATACGGGACGCCTTCCGGAATCCTTATCCCATATAGAGAACCGGACTCTCTCCGGGCTTCGCTCCGAGCTTCCTTATCTCGTCGAACTTCGAGCGGTCGAGGTCGTTTATGTCCGGATAGTTCATCTCGACCATGTTCCCCGCCGGGTCGCGGATGTAAAGCTGCGTCGCGCCGTCGGGGAGTTCGTAGACGTGGGAGAAGTAGTCCGAGCCGTCTATGATGCCCATCTCCTTCGCCTTCGCATAGAACGCCTCGAAGTCGTCCACGTCGAGGCCGAAGTGGTGGCCGGAGGGGGCATCGTCGGAGGTGTGGAAGAGGTGGATTTGGAGGCCGCCGACGCGAAGCCACTTCACGGGGAACGGGAAGTCGGGGGCGGGTATCTCCCCCATCCCGAAGAGGTCTTTGTAGAAATTCGCCGACTCTTCGAGGTCTTTCGCGCTTATCGAAAGATGCGTGATGCCCTTCGCCTTCATCCCTCTCCTCTCTTCGTTTTCCACGGGAAGTTTACAACGCTCGATAAAGGTAAAATTGTTGCGAACCGGGAAAACAATGAGAAGATGACGCATGGCCGAAGTTACGGACATCACCACGCCGAGCAACGAGGGGGCTTTCACCGTCGGGAAACGGGATGAGATCTCCAAAATATCGGAGCTTGGAGCCGACCATCTCCGGCTCATCGAAGGCCCGGTCACGGCGACGGTCGGGACGTACGACTCGAAGGGCATCGCCCGCCTCACCCCGATGTGGTGGGGCGCGGACGAAGACTTTATCCACATAAACACGAAGAAGCACCGTCTCAAATACAAAAACCTCGTGGATCGCCCCGAAGTCTCCATACAGGCCATCGACCCCGAAGACCCGTATCACTGGATCACGGTATACGGAACCGTCGCCGATGTGGTGGCCGAAGAAGACGCCGAGCGCGGCCACCTCGCCACCGAGAGCATAGACGACTTCTCTGAAACGTACCTCGGACAAAGCCCGTACCCCTTCCGGGAAGACGATGAGATCCGGGTTCTCTTCTATATCCGGGCGGACAAGATCGTTACATTCGGTGGGGGGTCGTAGGGGGCATTTCGATACAATCGAACAAGCAATTGAGGCAGAAACAATGAGGAAGAGAGCGATCCTTAACGCTATCCAAAACTATGCCTCAGCGTACTGTGTGTTCCAGAGGCTTCAAGACGCACACCCCGATTTGCTGGTAACGGGCGACCAAAAGACTGGAGTTATCGGCGAATTTTACAGCCTTCTCTATGCTCAACGTCGCTACCTAAATGCCCAACGGGTAGATTATGCGTCGAATCCCAGTCAAACGGGGTGGGACATAGAAGTAATCTGCGATGAACCCGCTTCAGCTTTAAGAATCCAAGTCAAGACCGTCTCCGAATATTCCAAGACGAGAACCATAACTCCGCTTTCTCCGGGGTGGGATCATCTGTATCTTCTTTGCTTGGGGCGAGATCTCCGCCCTACGGGGTTTTGGATCGTGACGGACAACGACATCTTCAATGGTCGGAAAAATCTAATCGGCCGAAGAATGAGGAATCCCGATAATCCGCGATCAGGTTCGCAATGCATTCCGTGGGGCAAAAATCAAGTCGCTGCGTTGCGGCAGTTGATCGAAGATATTTGAGCTTGAACGTTTATTACATCTCATTGATCCCGACCTCATGCAACCCGAAGAGAAGTGGCGAGACGCCCTTACTCGAACCAAAAGAGGTTTCCGGGTTCGAAGCGAGAGCTTCGATATAATCCCACAAGCAATGCGACGGGCATCGGAGGCGAGAGGGATGGAACGGACACTCACTTTGGAAGTGCCGGAGGAAGTTTTCGAGTCTTTGAGACGTAAGGCCGAGGAGGCCGGAAAGCCGCCCGAGGCGTTGGCGATCGAGTACCTCGCCGCCGCGACCGAGAACCGCGGCGGCGATCCCGTGGAGGAGTTCATCGGGGCTTTCGATAGTAAAGTTCCCGAGTGGGCGGATCGCCACGATGAGCATATCGGGTGCGGTTCCCGGCAATGACGAGCATCAATCGGGTGAAGGAAATTTGGTCGGCGGGTCGGGCGGCTTTCGGGGTGTGGTGCGGCATTCCGGGGGCGTTCGGGATCGAGCTTGTGGAGGGCGCGGGCTTCGATTTTGTTTGCATTGACCGGCAGCATGGCCTCGTCGGCGACGACGCGATGTACGCCATGATCCGGGCCGCCGAGGGCATCGAAGCCACACCTTTCGTCCGGGTTTCGCAAAACGAGCCGTGGATGGTCATGGCCGCCCTCGACGCGGGCGCGCTCGGCGTCATCGTCCCCCTCGTGAATAATGCCGACGACGCCCGCCGCGCCGTGTCGGCGTGCCGATTCCCTCCCGCCGGGACTCGCTCGTATGGGCCGATCCGAGCCGGGAGGAGGCTCGGCATCGATCCCGAACCGCTCGGAGAAAACGTTTTGTGCGTCGCACAGATCGAGACGAAGGAAGGTCTCGAAAACGCGGAGGAGATAATCTCCACGCCCGGCCTCGACGGCGTGTATGTCGGGCCCGCCGACCTCGCCCTCACCCTCGGCGTCCCCCTCGAAGACGCCTCCGAAAACACCACCCACACCGACGCCGTCGAGCATATCCGCCGAACATGCGAGGAAAACGGCATCGCCTCGGGCGTGCATACGACATCGGGGGAGGCAGCGAGGGAGTGCGCCGAAAGCGGCTTCACGATGGCGAACGCGGCGGTGGACTACGTGATGCTCCCCGAGGCCGCCCGCCGGGAAGCGGACATCGCCCGGGGCGGCGAAACGAAGTGACGAACGAGGAAAACAAAGTCCTCGTTCGCCGATACATCGAAGAGGTGTGGAACGCGAGGGATGTTTCGGCGGTGGAACGGTTCTTCGCGCCGGACTATGTGCGCCGCCTCTCTCCGACCGAATCGCTCGACGCCGCCGGGCAAAAAGAACGCATCGAGGGTTTCCTCGCGGCCTTCCCGGACATCCGGTTCGAGATCGGGGATGTCTTCGGCGAGGGCGGACTCGTGACGTTCCGGGCGACTATTTTCGGGACGCACGAGGGCGGGTTCGCGGGTGTCGCGCCGACGGGGAGGCGCATCCGGGTTTCGCTCATAGACGTGGTTCGCGTGGAGGGCGGGAGGTTCGCCGAGCATTGGGGCGGGCCGGACATGCTCGACCTCATGCGGCACATCGAGGCCGAGGCTTCCCCGGAATAAAGTTCCGTCCACGCGGGGGGTCATAATCGGCGCGATGTGAAAAGCGCCGACGATTGTGATCGGCTTTATTCGAAAGGAGGCACTATGAAAGACGGTTTATGCGAGGTGGTGTGCGTCCTCGATCGCTCGGATTCGATGGCGACTATCCGCGAGGATGCGATCGGCGGTTTCAACGCTTTCCTCGACAGCCAGAAAAAGCACCCCGGCGAGGCTCGCTTCACCCTCGTCCTCTTCGACCATGAGTATGACCTCATCCACGACGGAGCCGACATCCAAAACGTCCCGCCGCTCGACGGCGAAACGTACGTCCCACGCGGCACGACGGCTCTCCTCGACGCGATCGGGAGGACGGTGGACGACGTTGGAAGGCGGCTTGCCGAGACGCCCGAGGACGAGCGTCCATCGAAGGTCATAGTCGCCATATTGACCGACGGGCTGGAGAACGCGATCCGCGACTACGACAACCGCCGGGTATCGGCCATGATCCACCACCAAAGAGAAAAGTACGGCTGGGAGTTCATCTTCCTCGCCGCAAACCAGGACGCGATCGCCACCGCGAGAAGCATGTCCATCCACCCGGAGGACACCTTCGCCTACGAAGCCTCCCCCACCGGAATCCGCGAAGCCCACGCGCACATGGACGCCGTGTCCCTCCGCCACCGAAGAAAACGATGAGAAATGAAGGCGGAGGGTCGCCCCCTCTTCCCAAATAGCCGAAACCCCCCGATCACAATCCCCACACCTCGCGGTAGGCTTCGAGAGCCGCCCCCCGCGCCGCTTCGGGAAGCTCCTCGAAGGATATTTCACCCCGAAGCCGCTCCACGGGTGGCGTTCCGCGATTGAGCGTGTGGCTCCCGTCTTCGGCGATGGTGAGATATTCTCGTCCGCTTTCAGTTCGCCCGGTGAGGACGACGGTGTATCTTTCGGCGCTTCGTTCGGCGGAGACTCCGCCGCCGAGGTCGTATGTTCACGCGAAGAGCGGGAGTCCGTCGGGGAGGAGGCGTTCCTTCCGGCTTTTCACGCCGTCCCCGCCTCTTCGGCGTCTTCGAGGAAACGATACGTGTCGGTGTGGAGCGGGCCATTGAAGGTCGTTTGTCCGTTCTGGGTTACGGTTTTGTATGTGACCCACTCGGTGACGGGTTTTTTGTTTTCGTCCTTGTATCGGGCTATCCGCTCGGAGTCCATGTTGACGGTTACGCCGTTTGGCTGGCCGTATATCGCAGCGTGGACGTTCCCGGTGGTGGTGTCAACCCATTGCTGGACGTATATGTATCCCGGCGAGGTGTTCTCGAATTTCATGTCGAGGGGGGTGCCCATCTCCCTTGCGAACCATATAGTCGCGTCGAAGCCGGGCCTTATGTATGGAAGCTCGGCGTGGTGCGGATGGCGCTCGACCGTCTCCATGCCCGCCATGTTCGCCGCCATGTAAAGGGTCGAGGAGACTTGGCACAGTCCACCGCCATCGGCGTAATCCACTCTTCCCTCGATGATCACCTTCGACTCCTCGTACTCCAAAGGAGCCGCCAGCTCGTTGAACGAGAAGACCTCCCCCGGAGCCACGAACGTCCCGTTGACGGCCTCCGACGCTATCTGCAAATTCGCCACCCGGCCCGGATCGTCGTCGTACGTGAAATAGTTCGTCTGATACGACGAAAGAAGCTCCGTCGGCCGGAGCCGCTCCGCCCTCTCGGTCGAGAGCTTCGGCTCGACGCTCGCGAGAGGAACCTCGATCCTTCCGTCCCCCCGCATGAGCTTCCGATCAAGCCCGTCCCAGAAAGAGTCTTCTATCCGAACCCCGTCCCGACTCGGCGTTATGGAGGCGAGCTCGGTCTGCGAATCAACGAACTCATAGCTCGCGTCGGAAGCCTCGCTCTCGAAGGCGGCCCGAATGGCGTCCTCCTCGTACGTGATCTCCGGCCCGACGGAGGCCATCTGAAACGCGGACCTCATCCGGCTCTCGAACCTCTCGGAGAAGCCCCCCTCCCTCCCCACGGCGTATGCCCGCTCGACGCTCCGCCCGGCGTCCACCGACATCCCGATCTCCTCCGCCCCGAGCGCGACTTCCTTCTCCCCGGCCACGAACGTAACCTCCTCCGGCAACCCCGCCGCGCTCCGCCCGAGCATCCTCTCGGCCTCGATGCGCGACTCTCCGCCGACCCCCACCCCGCCGACCTCGACCCCGCCATAAACACCATCGGCGTTCCGCCACCCATCGAAAGCCACAAGCAACGAAAACACCGCGCACAAACCAACGACCGCGAGCTTGACCCACCCGAGATACCCCCGAAAAGACCCGCCGGAGCCGCGCCCCCCGGACTTTCCCCTCCCGGCCTTCTTCTCCCCGGAGTCCGCCTCCTCCGCTTTCGGAGACGCTTTCCGCGAAAGCATGCCCGGAACCTTCGAGGCGGCGGAACCCCAAAAACCCGAGCTGAAAACCTTCCGAAACCCCGTCCGCCGCTTCTTGAACTTCTTCCCGGCCCGGACGACATTCCCGGAGGACGAACCCCGCGCAGAGCCACCCGAAGAGGAGCCTATGCCTCGCCCCCTCCCCGACGAAAAAGAAGATCCCTGTCGCCGCCCAACCTTCACAAGACGATAGCATAACAATCCGATGTTACGAATCGGTTACGAAGCGATGAACTTCTTAAAAAAGCCGCGCAAAAAATCCCCCGAAGTGAAACGTGGCTTTGGAAGATTCGGCGAGGCGGGTTTCAGGCTTCAGGTTTCAGGCATCAGCAAGCCCTCGGTGGAGGGCGTCGCCCCACGCTGAACTCGCCACGTCTGACCGCTCGCATAGCGGCTCAACCTCCGCAAACGAGTCCGTGGAGAAATCGGAAAAGCCGCTCCATGCGCTCACACTCGGCAAAAGAAAAGGGGCCGGAAACCCGACCCCTGAAACCTGATGCCTGAAACCTACTTCGTGAACTGCGCCTCTTCCGTCGAGCCGTCGAGAGCCGTCGTCGAGGCCATGCCGCCCGCGACGACCTGGGCGACTTCGTCGAAGTATCCCGCGCCGACTTCGCGCTGGTGCTTTGTGGCGGTGTATCCGCGTTCCTCGGCGTCGAACTCGGCCTGCTGGAGTTCGGAGTATGCAGCCATGCCGCGCTCGCGGTACTTGTCCGCAAGGTCGAACATCGAATAATTCAGCGCGTGGAAGCCCGCGAGCGTGATGAACTGGAATTTGTATCCCATCTCACCGAGTTGCTCCTGGAAGGTGGCGATCTCGTCGTCCGAGAGCTTCGCCTTCCAGTTGAACGACGGCGAGCAATTGTACGCGAGGAGCTTGCCGGGGAACTTCTCGTGTATAGCCACCGCGAACTCCCTCGCCTGACCGATGTCCGGCGTCGAAGTCTCGCACCACACGACATCCGCATACGGAGCGTACGAGAGGCCGCGGGCGATGGCTTGATCGAGGCCCGCCTTCACCCGGTAAAAGCCTTCCATCGTCCGCTCCCCGGTGAGGAACTCGGCGTCCATGGGGTCGATATTGTCGGTGATGAGGCTCGCCGCGTCGGCGTCGGTCCGGGCGACGAGGACGGTCGGGACGCCCATCACGTCGGCGGCGAGGCGGGCGGAGATGAGGTTCCGCACGGCTTGCGCCGTCGGGAGGAGAACCTTCCCCCCGAGGTGGCCGCACTTCTTCTCGCTCGAAAGCTGATCCTCGAAGTGGACTCCGGCGGCCCCGGCTTCGATCATGCCCTTCATAAGCTCGAAGACGTTCAATGCGCCGCCGAATCCGGCCTCCGCGTCGGCGAGTATCGGGGCAAACCAGAGCGTCCCGTTCCTCCCTTCGGCGACGTCGATCTGATCGGCGCGTTGCAAAGCCTGATTTATCCTCTTCACCACATGCGGCACCGAGTTCGCCGGATACAAACTCTGATCCGGGTACATCTGCCCCGCGATGTTCGCGTCCGCCGCGACCTGCCAGCCGGAGAGGTATATCGCGTCGAGCCCCGCCTTGACTTGCTGAACGGCTTGGTTCCCCGTCAAGGCGCCGAGAGCCCGCACGAACGGCTTCTCGTGCATCGAAGCCCACAGCCGCTCCGCCCCGAGACGCGCCAGCGTGTGCTCGATCACCACCGAGCCACGGAGCCGCGCCACGTCCTCACCGGAATACGGCCGCTCCACACCTTCCCATCTCGCCCCGCTCCACCCATTCTCGATGGCCGAAGCGGCGTTTCCGTTCCGCCCGTTCGCGCTTCCGTTCTCCATTTTCCACTCCTTCTGAAACAGTGTGTTCCCTTGCCTATCTACTCTACCTGCATTATACACATACGTACACTTTGCAGGCAACCATTGGCTGAACCTTCTCGCCTCGGGTGAGGAAAGGGAGTGGTTCGATGTGGCTCCACGGCGAAGTTCCCGAGGCGGAGAAAAGCGGCGATCCCGTCGAGTGGAGTCGGGAGTCGCCGCCGTGGATGTCGTGGGCGTGTCGGATGGGTTTCCTAGTCGAGGTATTCGTATCCGGGGAGGGTGAGGAACTCGACGAAATCATCGCGGGTCGAAAGCTCGGAGAAGAGCTTCGCCGCCTCTCCGAACTCGTCCTTCTCGAAGCACTCGGGGCCGACGATGTCGTTCTTTATGCGATCGAGTTCTTCGTCCATCACCTTGTGGAAGAGGTCTTCGGTCACTTCCGTGCCGTCGTCGAAGATGCCTTTGTCGTGGTGGATCCACTGCCAAACCTGCGCCCTCGATATCTCCGCCGTAGCCGCGTCCTCCATGAGATTGAAGACCGGAACCGCCCCGCGCCCGGCGAGCCAAGCCCCCAAATACTGGATGCCGACCGAGATGTTGTTTCGGAAGCCGGCCTCGGTGATGTTCCCTTCCGGCTTCTCGAGGAGCTGCGCCGCCGTCACCTCGACATCGTCGCGCTGCTTGTCTATTTGGTTCGGCTGCGGCATGTACTCGTCGAAGGCTTCCTTCGCCGTCGGAACCATGCCGGGATGCGCGACCCACGTTCCGTCGTGGCCGTCCTTCGCCTCGCGCTCCTTGTCCGCCTTCACGGCGGCGAAGGCTTTCTCGTTTTGCTCCTTGTCGCCCTTCACCGGAATTTGGGCGGCCATTCCGCCCATCGCGAACGCGCCGCGCTTGTGGCACGTCTTTATGGTGAGGAGGGAGTACGCCCGCATGAACGGTACGGTCATCGTGATCTCGGCCCGGTCGGGGAGGAGCATGTCGTGGTTGCGGAACTTCTTTATGTACGAGAAGATGTAGTCCCACCGCCCGCAATTAAGCCCGGCGGAATGGTCGCGAAGCTCCCACAAAATCTCATCCATCTCGAAGGTCGCGAGGATCGTCTCGATGAGGACGGTCGCCTTTATGGTTCCCTGCGGAATCCCAAGCTCGTCCTGCGCGGCGACGAAGATGTCGTTCCAAAGACGAGCCTCCAAATGGCTCTCCATCTTCGGCAAATAGAAATACGGCCCGCTCCCCATGTCGAGGAGCTTCTTCGCGTTGTGGAAGAAATAGAGCGCGAAGTCGAAGACGCCGCCGGGAACCTGTTTTCCGTCCACAAGCATGTGCTTCTCGAAGAGGTGCCAGCCGCGCGGGCGGGGCATGAGGTTCGCAAGCTCCGTGAGTTTGCCGTCGAGTTCGTAATGCTTGCCGGAGTCCGGGTCGTCGAACGTGATCGTCTCGTCAATCGCGTCGATCAAATTCTTTTGGCTCTCGAGCATATTAAAGAGCGTCGGGCAGTTCGCGTCCTCGAAGTCCGACATATAGCTCGACGCGCCGCAATTAAGCGCGTTTATGAGCATCTTCCGATCGGGCGGCCCGGTTATTTCGACCCGCCTGTCTTGAATGTCCTCGGGGCATGGGGCGACTTTCCAATCCCCGTCCCTTATCTCCTTCGTCTCGGGGAGGAAGTCCGGCATCTCGCCCGCGTCTATTTTTTTCTGCCGCTCCTCGCGGGCCGCGAGGAGTTCGTGGTTGCGATCGGTGGACATCCTCGCGAGCTTCGCCACGAAGGCGACCGCCTCGGGTGTGAGAACCTCTTCGAACTCGCTCGGGATGGGGGCGGTGAACTCGACCCCCCCGCCAAAATCTCTTGTCTGCGCCATGAATAAACAGGGCTCCTCTCTAACGTTCAGGTGAACGGCTTGCCAGAATGAGTTTATCCTAGCAAGCCGTTCGTCTTACCGCTAAAGTTCCAATGTACGGAATACTTCGAACCCTTTATGGGATAAATTCAAGCGGCGGTCTGTTGGGACGAACGCTGCTCGCCCATCATTCGTCTCGCGTAGACGATGCAGCAAGTCGGGACGGTTCGCCAGCGGAACAGGACTTGATGCTCCTCGAAGCCTATGCGGACGCGCTGTCCGATGTTCGGGACATCCTCCTCGTAACGACGATCGAGAATCTCTTCGGTTTCGGGATCCCTGTACTGTACTGTGATCATGTGAAGCTCCTTCTCAATCGCCTTCTTTAACGTGCCTGAAAGATAACAAGGAGGTTGCTATCAGTCCAATTATTTGCTTGAATGAATGATATAGAAATAGTTTATAGTTCTTGGTTCTCGGTTCTTGGTTCTCAGCTAAGAACTAAAAACCAAGAACCGAGAACGAGAGCGAAGCGACATGCTTTTCAGACAGATGGAGTGTTTCCTGGCGGTGGCGCGGCTCGGGAATTTGAGTCGGGCGGCAGAGGAGATGTTTTTGACGCAGCCTACTTTGACGGCGCGTCTGAAAGGGCTCGAGGAGGAGGTCGGCGACCAGCTTTTCGTTCGGACGAGTCGGGGGATGCGCCTCACGGATTCGGGGAAGGCGTTCGTACCGTTCGCGGAGAGGGCAATCGAGAGTTTCAAAGATGGGAAGCGGAGTTTGGAGGAGTTGCGCGGGGCTTCGGGGGGGAGGCTCGTTCTCGGGGCTTCGCCGGGGGTCGGGACGTATGCGCTGCCGGGTCTTTTGGAGAGGTTCGTGGGGGCTTATCCGCAAGTTTCCGTTTCGGTGCGGACGGGGCATTCCGAGGAGATTTTAGAGATGACGCTCAACGAGGACGTTCATCTCGGGCTTACGAGGGCGATGCGCCATCCCGACATAGAAAGCCTTCCTTTGTATGAGGACGAGATGGTTTTGGTCGTGGATCCCGGCCACCGCTTCACCGAGAAAGGCTCGGCGGATCTCTCCGAAGTCGTCAAGGAGCATCTCATTCTCTTCGACAACGATTCGAGCTATTACGACCAGACTCAGGAACTCTTCCGAAACGCCGGAATCCGAGAACTCCGGACGATGGAAGTGGACAACATCGAAGCCGCGAAACGAATGGTCGAACACCGCCTCGGCATCTCGTTTTTGCCGCAGTCGGCCATAGTGCGGAGCGTCTCGTCGGGGAACCTCGCGCAAGTCGCCGTCGAGGGCGTGCCGGACATGACCCGCTCGATGGTCGCGCTGAAACGCCGGGACGTTCCCGCGAGCGGCCCCGTCGCGGCGTTCCTCGAAGTCGCAGACAAAGTGGCGGAGAGCGAAGACCGGGCGCACCTCTCCCCCGCGCTCGCCGCCGAGTTCGAGAGTTTGCAGCTCATAGATTTGTTCACATAATTCAATCCCCGCCGGAGTCGCCGGGGGTGCCGTAGCCGCCGTCCCAGCCGTCCCCTTCGAGTCCCTTTCCGATGTCGCTGAGGAACATCGCGAGCATCACGGCGACGAAAAGGATCAAAACTACCACGGCGCCGAAGACCGGGGCCGCCCCCCCGTCCGTGAAGAATACGAATATAGCCACGGAGAAGACGATCGTGAACATCGAATACAAAAGAGCCTTGAAAAACCCACCGAGCATACTTCCCCCGCCGCCTTCCCTCTCGCCGACACGCAAGCATTGTACATGAATCGAAGGGAGTATTTTCGTCGTCCCAATCCCGGCCTCTCCCCGCGTATACTAGGCGCGTAAATCAGGCGAGAATTCGAGGAGAGACATGGATCCCAAAACCATAGTGGTGATGGAGGGCGATCAAACCGGACAGGAACTCATGGAGGAGGCTCTACGAATCCTCGACCCCTCCGTGACCGGCCTCGAAGTCGAACTCGAAAGATACGACCTCTCCCTCGAAAACCGAAGGACGACGAACAACGATATCGTGCACGAAGCCGCCGAGGCGATGAAGAAGCACGGCTTCGGATACAAAGCCGCGACGATAACGCCGGAGAAGGCCGGAGATGTCGGCTCCCCGAACGCCGTCCTCCGCAAAGGCATAAACGGGACCGTGATCGTCCGCACGGGACGGCGCATCCCCGGCGTGAACCCCCTCCCCGGCGTACACGCCCCCATCTCCGTCGTCCGCATGGCCGTGGACGACGCATACGGTGCCGACGAACACCGCGAAGGCGAAGGCCTCGACGAAATAGCGTACCGGACGGAGAAGATATCCCGCCGTGTATGCCGGGGCGTCGCGGAGTTCGCCTTCGTCCACGCGAGGAGGATGCGGGCCAAAGTCTTCGGCGGCCCGAAATGGACCGTCTCCCCCACATACGAAGGAATGCTGAAAGAAGAGATGGACCGCGCCGCCGAAAACAACAAAGACATCCGCTACGACCCGCAACTCATAGACGCGACATACGCGCTTTTGCTTTCCACATACGGAGAGCCGCTCGCCATCCCGACACTCAACCGCGACGGCGACTGCCTCTCGGACATGGTCATGCAAATGTTCGGCTCCATAGCCGGAGCCGAGTCCCTCCTCATCTCCCTCGACGAGGACGAGAACCCCGAGACCATCATGGCCGAAGCGCCGCACGGCACGGCCCCCTCCCTCGAAGGGAAAAACGTGGCCAACCCGCTCTCGATGGTCCTCGCCGGAGCGGCCATCTTCAATTACTTCGACGACGACGTGGCGCACCGAGTCTCGCGCGCCATCTACGAGTCGGCCTTCGAAACGATCCTAGACGGAACGAAAACGGCGGATCTCGGAGGAGCCTCCGGCACCGACGAGTTCGTGGACGAAGTCATCCGCCACGTGAGGAACAAGCTCGAAGTATGGAGCGCATTGGCTTAAAGGATCAAAGAAGGCTTCCCATGTTCGACACTTCGACCGAAACCGGAGCGAGAGCGGAACGCCGCCTCAAAGAAGAAGGTGTCGCGTGGCTCACGACCGTGCGGCGCGACGGAATGCCGCAGCCCGTCCCCGTGTGGTTCCTGTGGGACGGGGAAACCTTCCTCGTATACTCGCAGCCCGAGGCGCGGAAGATAAAGAACATCCGCGAAAATCCCCGCGTCGCGATGAACCTCAATTCCGGCGTGGGCGGGGACGATGTGGTGCGGGCCGAAGGCATGGCGGATATTCACGAAGACGCGCCGCCCGCCACCAAAGTCCCGGACTATCTCGAAAAATACCGTTCGAACATACCGGGGATCGGGATGTCCGAGAAAGAATTCGCCGAGACGTACCGGACGGCCATACGGATCAAACCCGAACGCTGGCAGGTGTGGTGAATGGAGAGGAAGCGAGTCGGCATACTCGTCTTCGATGACGTGGAAGTCCTCGATTTCTGCGGCCCCTTCGAGGTCTTCTCCGTGACACGCCTCGATGAAGAGAAACGCCGCGAGGAGAAATCCCCCTTCGATGTATCCCTCGTCGCGGAGAATGAAGGCTCGATCACGACGACCGGAAGCATGAAGGTCGTCCCGGACTTCACGCTCGAAGACCATCCGCCACTCGATATCCTCGTAGTTCCGGGTGGATGGGGAACGAGGCGCGAGTCCGGGAATCGGAATATTCTCGACTGGATAGCGACGCGCTCGGGCGAGGTCGAAACCCTCGCCTCGGTATGCACCGGCTCGATGCTCCTCGGCGAGGCCGGCCTCCTCGAAGGCCGCCGCGCCACAACCCACTGGCAATCCCTCGACCGGATGCGCGACGCCTTCCCAAACGTCGAAGTCATTTATAACGAACACGTCGTCGAGGACGGCGACGTGATGACCTCGGCGGGCATCTCCGCCGGAATAGACCTCGCACTCTGGCTCGTCGCGAAACACCACGGGGAGAACGCCCGGAACACAGCCCGGTACATGGAGTATCCGTATCCCGAAGACAATGACCGGCGTGTCTGAAGTAGAGGAGTGAAAGCCCATGACGGATGAACGGAGTAGGCTTCGCGCCACCTTCGACGGGGCGGCGTTGCTCTACGATGAGGCGCGTCCGGGTAGCCCGGACGCACTCTTCGACGATGTGGTTTCCCTGTCCGGAATCCCGTCCGGAGGGCGGATACTCGAGATCGGCTGCGGCACCGGCCAGGCTACGGCGCCCTTCGCTCGCCGCGGCTACCGTATCCTCTGCGTCGAACTCGGCGGAAATCTAGCCGCTGTCGCCCGGCGCAACCTGGCGGCCCATCCGAAGGTGGAGGTACGAACCGGAGACTTCGAGGAGTATCCACTCCGGGAAAACTACTTCGACCTCGCCGTCTCAGCGACCGCGTTCCACTGGCTAGATAACTCCACGAGATAAATGGACACTCGCCCGACTTCATGGCGGCGACCTCTCAAGACTGTCATAGACCTCCCCGAGCTTCGGCTTGAACGGCTGCCTCTCGTTGAGATAGTCCTCGGCGA
>JACCWD010000106.1 GCA_013697825.1 Rubrobacter sp. | reverse complement strand
CGACGGAGATAATCTCGTGGATTCTTTCGTCTTTCGGAGATGGTCTGGTCGAGTATTCCGCGAGCTGGCGCGAAGAGAACGCTTCGTTGAAGTACTTGTGGAAACGCCGATCCAGAATCTCGTCTTTGGCGAAATGCAGACCGTACTGGGCGAGTACTTGACCGTGGCTGGAGAATTCCAGACCCTTTGATCGCAGCAGAGCCTCTGCGACATAGAAGTATCCATAGTATGCTCGGGAAACGGCGAAGTCGCCATTTCCCGAGTTCATGAGGATTTTGGCGGCGGTGAAGGATCTTTCGGCTTTTTCGAGAAGGGCTTCTATCTCGTTCAAGATAAAAGCATCCCTTCCCTGTGCGCGTTCATGAGAACGGGTTCGCGAGGGTTTTGGTAGTCTTTTGCGCTTACGGGTATGATCGAAACGGCATACCCCGCGTAGAGGGCGGGAAGCCACTTCACCGATTCCGCCGCCGTTATCTCCTCCGCCGAATCCACTTTCCCTTCTAGGAGAAGGAGGAGATCCACATCGCTCCCCTCGTCGGCGTCGCCGCGGGCATACGAGCCGTAAAGCACGAGTCCCCGGTATCGTTCCCCGTATAATCCTCGAAGCCCTTCCGCGAGGCGTTCGAGAAGCTCGGCGAGGTCTTCGGGGAGGTTCTCGACGGTGTTCGTTTCCGGCTCTTTCATATCGTCATTTTACTCGCTTGCTTGGCGGCGAAGGTTTTCCGACGGGTCGTGGTCCTCGATGTGGAAATCCGGCGTCATGCGCGTGGAGAGGAGGATTTGAAGGCACGATATACCCGCGAGGACGAAGAGCGGTGTGGTGAATCCGCCCGAAATATCCCGCGCCGCTCCGATGGCGGCGGGGCCGACGGCGGCGACGGAGTATCCGGCGAGGAAGCACGCGGAGGTGAGCCTCCCGGCCATTTGCGGGGTTCGGGTATTGTCGAGGGGCAATGTGAGGGCGAGGGGGAAGAGGGAGCCTTGCGAGGCGCCGAGCATCGCGGCGCACACCCACGGCATCCACGGCGCGATGTCCGGGATGAGCGCGGCGAGGAGGAGGCCCGTGACCGTCGTGGCGATGACGGCTATGAGGACGGGGCGGCGGTCGGGGAAGCGGTTCGCTATGGCGGGGACGGCGAACGCCGAGAAGATTTGAACCCCCGTGAACGTCGAGAGGACGAGTCCGCCCTGCGCCTGCGAAAGCCCCTCATCCTCGAAAACCTGTGAGATCCACGAGAGTATCGAAAAGTACATAAGCGAGGTCATCGAGAAGAACGCCATCGCCATCCACACGCGGGGAACCCGCATCGGAAGCCGGACTCCGTTCCCCCGTTCGCCACGATGCTCGCCCTCCGCTCCGCGAATCGGGAGCCATGCGAGGAGGGCCGGGAGAGCGAGGACGGCCCATATGGAGAGAGAGGCGGGCCACGAACCCGTCGCGGACGTGATCGGGACGACCGCGCTCGCCGCGACCGTCGCCCCGAGGGCCATGCTCGCGGTGTACGCGCCGTTTATGGTCGCCGACTTCTCCGGGAAGTTCCGTTTTATGATCTCCGGCATGAGGGCTTGAATCGTCGCGATCCCGATGCCGACGGCGACCGCGCTCGGAAACAGCGCGAACGGCCCGCCCTCGAAGCGAAGCGCGGTCGCCAGCCCGATGAGGGCGATGGAGGAGAGGATCATGGCCCGCCGCCCGAGCCGGTTCCCGACGACCGAGGCGAGCGGGGCGAAGAGGGCCATGCACAAAACCGGGAGCGTCACCAAAAGTCCCGCCGCCGCCCTTCCGATGCCGAAGTCTTCCTGAATAAAGCCGTAAACCGGGGACACAGAGGCGAGCGCGATCCTCAAATTAAGCGCGGTGAGGAGTATGGCGGTGAGGAGGAGCCACCCTCTTTGTTTCTCCTTTGTCAACGAGCCTCCCGGAAAGTTTTCGGAGCCGGACAATCATACGCCGGGCGGATGAGGGATGCTCGCGTTCGTGAAGCGAGCGGCCTCCGACGCGCCTTCCGGAAAGCCGCCCGCCGTCCGTATGCGCGAGTATCGGAGGGTGGGAAGCGTTCGCGTGGGCGGTAATAACCCGAGTTGCCCCCTATAAGAACTGAATAGCGAACGCCAGGATGAAACAGACG
>JACCWD010000038.1 GCA_013697825.1 Rubrobacter sp. | reverse complement strand
CGCGGTAGCTCGAAGCTATGGCCGCCCTCTCCGCCGTCGAGGCGTCTCTCGGGGCCGGAGGCCCGAACACGCTCCGGGCGGCCTCGTCGTAGGAACGGCTTGCACGGGAGCGCCCCTCGCCGAAGACGCGCCGGTACTCCTCTCTCGCCGCCGTGTGGGCTTCGTTCATCATCCGGGACCTCGCCTCGACCGAGAGGTCCCGGTCGGCGCGTATCCCGCCCAGGGCCTTCCTGTAGCCCGCGAGGTTCTTCGCCATCGCCTCAATCATGCGCTCTTTCCTTCCGTCCGCTTGCACAACATCGCTGTGATCTCCTCGAAGTCCGACGGCCTCCTCGTAAGGGCGCCGATCCTGGCGCAGGACGCAGACGGGGACACGTCCATCAGTGGACGAACTCTCGGCTCGCCTCATGCCCTCCTCGATCCATGCCGGCAGCTTCGAGCGCGACTTCACCTCTACCGATAGTCGAGGGTGAAGGATGTCCGGCGCATCCCCCCGCTGGCGGCCCGAGACGGGTACGCGACGACCGCCGAGGATGGCGGCCACTCTCCTCTCGCAAGCCTTCCAGTCCTTCATGCGGCTCCTCCCAGCATGCTTCGTCTGCCGAGGCCGGGGGAGATCAGCCGGGGGTCAACGGCCTCGCACGGCTCTCCGGGACTCCTGTAGACGCCATCAGGCTCGGAGTCCCGGTCGTGGTCTTTCAGAAAGAACACTCGCCGCTTGAACGTGCCGGGCTGCCCGGTGTTCGGGGCGCCTTCGAGAGTACGCGGTGGCCCGAACCTCCCGTACCTCCCGTACATAATCGAGCCGGGCTATATCCTCCTCCCAGACGATGGCTTCTTCGCTCGGGTCTTGCTTCGCGCCCCGAATGCTCATGCAGCTCCCTCCTTATCCTCGATGCCGAAGAACTCCCCGGCGAGCTCGATGCCGAAGAACTCCCCGGCGAGCTCGAAGACCTCCAGCTCGTCAACGATGATGCCCTGCTCGACGAGGCGCACCAGCTCCTCACGGTGCCGGAGGATCAGCGCCTCCCACTTCGCGGGAGGCCTTCGAGGCCCGCCCAACTTGAGCCTTCCGCCCACAACCGCGGCGGTGTAGCCGGAGCGCCGGAGAGTCCGGAGGGTGTTCGTGGCGTCCATCAGTAGCTCCCCTCCCACTCGGCTTCGGCGGTTCGTTCTGCAAGCTTCCGGTCATGAGCCGAGGGGCCGAAGTTCGGGAGGTCGTCGTCGGGTTCGGAGGTTTCTACTGAACCATCTGAACCATCTGAACCTTTTTTCGACATAGTAACGTGAGGGTTATTTTTCAAGCTGCTTATATCGTTTTTCGGTTCAGATGGTTCAGGATTTTGCGTTTTACCTGCAAATAGCGTGTTTGAATCATTCAGTGATTGTTCAGCATATTGCCGCCCTTCTTCGCTGAGAGAGAGGCCGAACCATGCTTTTCGTCCTGTTCGGCTATCTCGATCATTCAGGAAGCCTCTCTCCCGGAGACGAGTTCCGAACCGTTTCTGAGTCCCTTCGTGCTCGTTGTTGTCCTTCGACCAGTTCCGGTATGCGCTCCACAAGGACTTTGCCGATGCGGATAGGGAAGATCCTTGCAGGCAGCACCCTGAAAGGAATTCTCCGAGGGAATCCATGTCTTCTCTGTATTCGTCGGTGGCCGTCGTAACCGCGGCCGGCGTGTTGAGTCCCTCGCTCTGCCACTCAAGACATCCTGCGGCCATCCACCGAAGGATGCCCGGCAGCTCGCGCCGGAGCTTCTCGGGTAGCTTCGTATCCTGTTCCGCTAGAGGCACTACCTCGGTAAAGGGTACGAGGCGAATTCGTCTCCAGATCCCCGTATCCGTACCCCGGATCTCGGGTTTATGGTTGACGGAGAGAATCACCTTGTGGGTTGGGGAAAACTCCCAAAAGTCCTGTCTCATCCTCCGCGCCCGGATGCGATCGCCGCCCGTGATTTGCTTGACTAGGGCTTCGTTCAAACGTCGTCCGTCCTCGACCTCCGTTACCGACGCGAACCGACACCCGAAGAGGTCTGCAACCTCGGTGGGATGCCCTCCGCGCTTCGCCATTAGGATCTCGGGCGCGGCCTGAATCCCATACTCCCCGACGGCTTCGAGTATTGCGTTGACCGCGGTGGATTTGCCGTTCGCTCCGACACCGTAGAGAACGGGTAGGACATGTTCCGAAACGTCCCCCGTGAGCGTGTACCCGGCGAGCCGCTGGAGGAACGTCCGGACATCCTTCGAGGGGAGGACACGCTCCAGAAACGCCGTCCAGGTCGGTGCGATCGCCTCGGGGTCGAACTCGACCGGCGCGAGCCTCGTCATGAAGTCTCCCCGGTCGTGCGGTCGCAGCTCCCCGGTTCTGAGATCCAGCGTCCCGTTGGTTACGTTCAAGAGGTACGGGTCTTGGTCGAAGTCCTCCGGCTGAACCGGTACGTCCGATTTCGCCAGGGCGAGCATGTCGCGTATACGGGTCGCACTCTGCGTGGCAAGGGCGTGTTTCGCCAGAGCTTTCCGGGTGTCGTCGTCGGGCGCGGCGGCGGCTTCTCGGAGGATCACCTTCGTGATTTCTTTGCCGAGGCGCTGGATCTCGCCCGAGGTGTCCGGCTTCCAACGCTTCCCGTCATAGATGATCCATGACTCCCACGGGTAGCAGAAGCGAACAATCTCCCTGAAGCGCCGGACGAACCGGCGTGAGTTGCCAAGATCCGTGTTGAAGATCTTCTCCGACTCCCCGTCATCGGCTTTGCGCTCTTC
>JACCWD010000063.1 GCA_013697825.1 Rubrobacter sp. | reverse complement strand
CGTCGAGCTGCGGGGCGCGGCCGTCGAGGACCGGGCTTCCGTCGGCGTAGTACCGGGCCTCCCACGTGCCGTCATCTTTTTGAACGTCCGCGAGGAAGCGAAGCGTCGCGTACGACTCCTCGTGGTGGCCGGTGGCGGCGAACGCGCCCGCCGAGAAGCTCGCGTCGCGGGGCCACACGTAGTCCCATCGCTCGTTCACGGCGGCGAAGGAGGGTCCCTCCGGCGTGGTGAGGAGCCGAAGGTTGAGGAGGGACCGGGCGGCGATTTCGCGTTCCGCCGCGTTCGCTCCGGGGATATCTCCGCTCGCGAGCCATGCTCGCGTTTCGTCGGCGGAGGAGATCGCGGCGAGGTCGTCGGGAGCGGTCGTCATCGGGGCTTCGGAGTCTTCGGGGACGTACCGGAGGTTTCCGTTCGGGAGACGAAGGACGTTGCTTGCCGGGAGGTACGACGCGCCTTCGGCCTCTTCGGGGGAGACGGGGACGACGGCGCCGGAGGAATTTCCGATGAGGCCGGAGACGCGGAGCGGGACAGGGTCGGGGTACGTCCGATCTTCGGGCGGGGTGTACGAAACCGCGCCCGCTCCGAGGAGGATCGCCACCGCCGCGACCGTGGCCGCGAAACATCTCGTGGGGCGAGACACGACCTTATCCCGCCATCGCGGCCCGGTCGCGGAGGAGCATCCATCGCCCTATGAGGATGGCCGCAATGGCGGCGAGCGAGATGCCGCCGCACACCATCCACGCCGTCCCGTACGAGGTCGCCTCCACGACGACTCCGAAGACGAGAGGCCCGACGGCCGCCCCGCTCGAAGCCCCGGTCTGCGTGATGCCCGTCGCAGCCGCCGGAGCCGCGGGATTGCTGTGGACGACCGCAAAATTAAAGAGGCCCGGCCACCCCCACCCCGCCCCGAAGGCGAGCAATGTCCCCGCGACGATGGCCCACGGCGCCCCCGTGGAAAGGAGGACGAAGCCGAGGATGCCGACGGCGAGCATCCCCGCGACAAGGCGCAATCTCCCCCCGCTCATGCCGTCGGCGAGGTATCCGAAGACGATGCGGACCACGATGCTGAAAGCGCTTCCCGCCGCGAGGAGAAGCCCCGCCGTCTCCACCCGGATGCCGGACTCGACCGAAGAGCCGACGATGAAAGCCCCGAGCGGCGTCGCGGCTGTCGAGCCGAGTCCGA
Organism: Rubrobacter sp.; assembly: GCA_013697825.1. Classification (GTDB taxonomy): domain Bacteria; phylum Actinomycetota; class Rubrobacteria; order Rubrobacterales; family Rubrobacteraceae; genus JACCWD01. The sequence goes on along the minus strand of JACCWD010000063.1, from coordinate 5,701 downwards.
TGCCGAGTGCGAGGACCGCGAGCGCCCGGTAGCGGGCGTCGCCGCCCCTCTCCCCCTTCGGCTTCGGGGCCGGAGCGTGGTCTTCGCCGCGCACCGAGAGGGAAATTCCGAGTGCGAGAACCGCGCCCCCGACGAACGCCCATCGCCATCCCAGCGTCGCCGCGACGAACGGTACGGCGAGTCCGGCGAGGAGCGTCGCCGCCGGGATGGAAGCCTGTTTTATCCCGAACGAGAATCCTTGCCGATCCGATGGGACCTCCCGCGCGATCGAAAGGTTCGCCGAAGGGTGGGCCATCGCATTCGCAAGCCCGCCGACGACGAGGCAAAGCACGAGCGCCATCCACGAACGGGCGAAAAGCGCGACGGAGAGGAGCGAAAGCGCGCTCGCCGCCGCTGCGAGGCGCATCCCGGTATGCGACCCGATCCTCTCCACGAACCGTCCCATGACCACCGAAGCGAGGGCCGCCGAAGCGAAGAAAACCGCGACCGCGATTCCGAGGTTCGCCGTCCCGAAGCCGAGTTCGTCCTTTATTTGAACGGCGAGGCCGCCCGTCAAAAAAGCCGGAAGCACCCCCGCCGTCGCGACCGAGACGGCAATGACGACCGGACGCAAATTCATTCCCCCGACGAGCGACATGCGGACGATCATAGCACGGAGAATCCGCGTTTCTGCGCGTGAAGCGCCGGGGTTGTACGATGTCCCACAGTCTCGAACGGAGGGAGTTACATGGAACTCGACATCGCCGGAAAGAACTTCGTCGTATGCGGAGCGAGCCAGGGAATCGGGAGGGCCGTCGCGCTCGCGCTCGCCGAAGAGGGCGCGAACGTCCTCCTCGCCGCCCGAAACGAAGGAAAACTCGAAGAGGTTTCGGAAGAGATCGGGGCCGCCGCCTCGACGTGCGCCGCCGACCTCTCGAACGCTTCCGGGGTGGACAAGCTCGTCGCCGCGACGGAGGATTTCGACGGCCTCGACGGCATCCTCATAAACGGCGGAGGCCCGCCCTTCGGCTCCGCCTTTGGACTCTCCGACGACGAGTGGGAGAAGGCTTTCCGCGTCCTCATCGGCTCCCCCGTCCGCCTCCTCCGCGCCCTCGAACCGACGCTCAACGAAGGCTCCTCCGTCCTCTTCGTGACCTCCTCGTCCGTGCGCCAGCCCATAAAAGACCTCGACGCCTCGAACGTACTCCGCCCCGGAGTCGCCGCGCTCGTGAAGGTTCTCTCGCAGTCGCTCGGCCCGAAAACCCGCGTAAACTCCGTCGCCCCCGGACGCATCGCCACCGAGAGGTCGAAATCGCTCGACGAGTCGCGGGCGAGGGAATTCGGCATCTCGCTCGAAGAGCAAAGAGCGAACTTCAGCCGGAACATCCCACTCTCCCGCTACGGCGAGCCGGAGGAGCTCGCCCGCGCCGCCGCCTTCCTCATGTCTCCGGCGGCTTCGTACATAACGGGGGTGTCTTTGCAAGTAGACGGAGGGCTTATAACTTCGGTTCCGTAAAACTCTCGGGCTGCCACGACATGCCCCTCCGGCGAGTGTGAGATCCTTTACCGTATCACCCCAAATAACGAAGCGCCGAACGAGCCGCCATAAAGCCGTTCATCCCATGCACCGCCCCGCCCGGCGGTGTCGAGGACGAACAGAGATAAAGCCCTTTCGCCGGGGTCGCGTACGGATTGATGCTCGCCACGGGCCTCGCCACGAACTGGCGAATATCCATCACCCCGCCGTTTATGTCGCCGCCGACGAGGTTCGCGTTCGAGCTTTCGAGTTTCGACGTGTCCATCGTCGCCTTCGCGAGGATGCGGTCGCGGAAGCCGGGGGCGAACCGCTCTATTTGGCTCTCGATGCGCTCGCTCATGTCCACGGCGCTCCCGTTCGGGACGTGGCAATACGCCCATACGGTGTGCTTGCCTTCCGGGGCGCGCGTCTCGTCGAAGAGGCTTTGCTGCGCGAGAAGGACGAACGGACGCTCGGCGTGCTCGCCCCTCCAAATCCCCGCCTCCCCGCGGGCGATCTCATCGAGCGTCCCGCCGAGGTGGACGGTTCCGGCGCGGAGGCATGCCTCGTTCCTCCACGGGATCGGGCCATCGAGGGCGAAGTCCATCTTGAAGACGCCGGAGCCGTACCGGTACTTTTCAAGCGAGCTCCGATACCGATTCGGAAGGTGATGCCCGGCGATGTCCACAAGTTGGCGGGGCGTGACGTCGAAAACGACGGCGCGGGCGGGCGGAACCTCCTCCACCCGATCCACCCTCACCCCGGTGTATATCTCGCCGCCGAGCGATTCGAGATACGAGGCGAGCGCGTTCGAGATGCTTTGCGAACCACCCCTCGGGAGCGGCCACCCGTATGCGTGTCCGAGGACGCCGAGGACGAAGCCGAACATCGCGCTGAGCGGCTTTTCGAGAGGGAGAAACGAATGGGCGGCGTTCCCGGCGAAGAGGGCGCGGGCCTTTTCCGCCTCGAAGTTCGCCTCGGCGACGGCGCGGGCGGAGCGGACGGAGCGAAGCCCGGTCGCCCCGAGCGAGAGCGGATGGCGCGGCGCGCTCGGCGAGCCGAGGAAGTTCGCGGCGATCCGGGTCGCGTCGGCGGCGAGAGGCCGCATGAGGCTCCGGTATGAACTCTCGTCCGGTCCGAGCTTCGACGCCGTCTCGTCCACGGAGCGTTCGAGGATGGCGACATCGCCGTCGTCGAAGGGGTGGGCGAGCGGGGCGTCGGAGTGTATCCATTCGAGGCCGTGTTCTTCGAGGGGCAAACTTTTGAAGAACGGCGAGGCGAGACCGAGGGGGTGGATCGCCGATCCGAGATCGTGAACGAAGCCGGGGAGCGTCGTCTCCGCCGATCTCGCGCCGCCCCCGATCGTGTCGTTCGCCTCCAAAACGCACACGGATCGTCCACGCCTGGCGAGCTCGACGGCGGCGGCGAGTCCGTTCGGACCCGCTCCGACGACGACGGCGTCATATGTCGAGGTTTCGCTCATGCGTCTGATTCTACGACCGCTTCCGACCGGATACCATACGAAATACCGCCCGCGCCGGGAGGCACGCCACGTAAGTCGTGCTTCCAAACCGCGCCCACGGCCTTCGAGGAGTCGGGGAAAGCAAATTTGATTCCTCCGCCGCACAGCGGATTGCGGAAGGCTCGGCCCGTTCCGCGATCCGGGCTTCAGGAAATACTTCCCGGACAGATCGCACCCGCCGAAGGAACCTCGTGGAAGGGGGGATCCACCTTCACGAGCTCCGCTGCCACAACTCCTCCGCTCCTCCCCCGAAAAACTTCCGTCCACGCCCCGTAATACGATCTCATCGAGAAAAGGAGGCATGCTCCGTGAGCGACTCGCAGAACAACAAGTCGGACAGCCAGCCGGAGGAAAGTCCATTGATGGGCCTCGCCCTGGGAATCGTCTTTTTGCTCGGCGGGCTTTATATGATCTTCGCGTTCTCGTCGTTTTTTATCTTCCTTATCGGTTTCGGCTGCGCCCTCCTCGGAGCGGCGGCCCTCGCGGGAACCATTGCGGAGTCGGGATTCGGTGATGACCTTCGCATCCCCGCCAACCTCCGCCAAAGCCTCCCCTCCCCGGAGAAGGAGCGTGAGATCCTCCGTGCCGTGAAAGACAGCGGCCATGGAGGCGTCTCCCCCACCGAAGCCGCCATCGCGACCTCGCTCACCGCCCGCGAAGCCGACGAAATCCTCTCGGAGCTTGCGGGCCGCGGATACCTCGCCGTCGAGTCGGAGAACGGAATCCTTTTCTATTCCATCCCGAAACGCGGGCCGAGAGACACGACGTAAGGACGGCTCAAGCCATCGAACGCTCCTTTTCCTGAAGCCCGCGCCAAAGGATCTTACCGGAGCCGCTCTTCGGGAGAGCGTCCACGAACTCCACCCGGCGCGGGACTTTGTACGCGGCCATCTCCTCCCTCGACCACGAGATTATGTCGTCGGCGCTCGCGCCCTCCTCGCTTTCCCGGAGGACGACGAAGGCTTTGGCGGCCTCTCCGAGGCGCTCGTCGGGGACGCCGATGACGCACGCTTCCTGAATGGAGGGATGGCGGTACATGATGGACTCGACCTCGGCGGGCCACACTTTGTACCCTCCGGCGTTTATCATGCGCTTCAATCGGTCGAGCATGAAGAAGTACCCTTCCCCGTCGCGCCTCCCGAGGTCGCCCGTGCGGAAGAATCTTTTTCCTTCGATCTCGATGAACGCCTTTTCGTCTTCGTCGGGGCGGTTCCAGTATCCCTGGAAAACCTGCGGCCCCTCCACGACGATCTCCCCCTCCTCGTCCGCCCCCCGCTCCTCAAAGGTCTCGGGGTCTATGATCCTCGCGTCCACATCGAAGGAAGGGATGCCGAGGCATTGCAGTTTCGGCCTGTCGGGCGGGTTGAAATGGGTTTGGGAGATGGTCTCCGAAAGCCCGTATCCCTCCATGTACTGGACGCCGATAAAGTCCTTCATCTTCTCCCCAACGGCTTCCGGCAGCGGGGCGCCGCCGCCTCCGACGCTGGATAAAGTGGAGAGGTCGTATTCCTTCACCTTCGGGTTCGAGAGGAAGTCCACGACCATCGTGGAGATGTTGACCCAATGCGTAACGCCCTCGCGCTCGATGAGCTTCGCCGCGGCCTCCTTGTCCCACCGCGTCATGAGGACGATCGCGCCGCCGTAATAAACGGGCGCGTTCATGCTGTGCTGCATCCCCGTCACGTGGAAGAGGGGAAGCACCGAGAGCGCGACGGTGTTCGGCGTATGGTTCGCCCATAGCCCGGCGCTCACGAGCGTCGCCTGCAAATTCCTGTGCGTGTGCACGCACCCCTTCGGCCTCCCCGTAGTCCCCGAGGTGTACGGAAGGAGAGCCATGTCGTCGGGGCCGACGGAGACCTCCGGCGGCGCGTGTCCACCCGCGAGCGCGTCGCACCACGGTGTCGCCGCGCCTTCCGTCTCTTCCGCCGGAGCCGCCGCGACATCCGGGATGGGGAGGTCGGTATTTTTGGTGAGGTAGTCGGAATACGCAGCGACGATTATGTTTTCGAGCGATCCTTTTTCGAGGAGCGGGGAGGCTTTCGGATGGAGTTCCTGTCCGACGAAAGCAGTCTTCGCGCCGGAGTCCTCGACGTGGAATTCGAGGTCGGAGGCGGTGAGCATCGGGTTGATCGGCACGACGACGGCCCCGAGGCGGAGCACGGCGTAAAACGCTACGGCGAACTGCGGGCTGTTTTGCATATACAAAACGACCCGATCGCCTTTAGAAACCCCGAGTTCGGAGAGGAACCCGGCCATCCGTCCCGATTGCTCGAAAAGCCCCCGGTACGAGAGTTCCGAGCCGTAGTAAACAATGGCGGCCTTCTCCGGGTATCGCCTCGCCGAGACTTCGAGGTTATAGAAAACGCTCGTCTCGGGGAGCGTGAGGCTTCGGGGCATCCGCTTCGGCCAGAAATCGAAGTGCGCGTCGTTCATGGTCTTCTCCTTCCCTGTGTGGGGCGAATGATATTCCCCGCCGCGCTCCGGGACAACGACCCGCCCCTCTCTCCGCCTTCTTGCCGCCACCGATGGGGTGTGGAACAATGGCCGGGATGTTTTTGACGCGGGGAAGGGAAAATGTGCGGCATCTTCGCTGGAACATGCGCGCGCTCCGCGCCGACCCACTCCACGACCACCGGGAGACGAGTACATGATCTTCGAGCAATCCGAACGGACGAAGAAACTCC
>JACCWD010000019.1 GCA_013697825.1 Rubrobacter sp. | reverse complement strand
GGGTACTTCTCGCTTCCTAACCGGGGCGGATCGGTCTGCTCCCCGGAGCGCTGCTCGAGCCACCCTCTCCAGTCCTCCCACCAGCTTCCCTCGTGCTCCTCAGCGTTCTCGCGCCACTCGTCGGCGGACTCGTATTGGCCTTCGCCGGTCCAATAGCCGCGGTCCTTCTCCGGTGGGGAGATCATGCCGGCTATGTGTCCGCTGGCGGCGAGGGTGAAGCGGGTGCTTTTGGTGTTGGCGAGCTTGCCGATCTTCCACGCCGACTTCCACGGCACGATGTGATCCTTCTCCGCGCCCACGGCGTAGACGTCGCCCGTTATGCGCCCGAGGTCTATGGGGCGGCCCATGAGCTCCACCTTGCCCGGCTTTATGAGGTTGTTCTCGAGGTAGGTGTTCCTTATGTAGAAGCTGTGGGCGTCGCGGGCCATGCGTGCGCCGTCGCTGTTCCAGTAAAGCATGTCGAGGGCGGGCGGTTTCTGGCCGAGCAGGTAATTGTTGATCACGTTCGCCCAGATTAAGTCGCTCGAGCGCAGGAGGTTGAACATGTTCGCCATCTTGCGGTCGTCGAGGTAGCCCCGCTCGAGCATCTGCATCTCCATCGCCTCGAACTGGGGCTCGTCCATAAAGACCTCGGTGTCCCCTACCTCGGAGTAGTCCTGGAGCGAGACCATGAAGGTGGGATCTCCGAACTTCCCCTTCTCTTCCTCGCCGCCGGCAGCGAGCCAGGCCAGCGTCATCACCAGGAGCGCGCCGCCGATGCAGTACCCGACGGGGTTGACCTTCCCGCTGCCCGTGATCTCGCGTATCACGTCAACGGCCTTCAAGGGACCTAGCTCCATATAGTCCTCGAACTGGGTCTCCTCCATCGAGGAGTCCGGGTTCTTCCAGCTAGTCATGAACACCGTGAAACCCTGCTCCACGAGGTACCTGACCATGCTGTTCTTCTCGCTCAAATCGAGGATGTAGTACTTGTTGATCCAGGGCGGGAGGAAGAGCAGCGGCACCTCATGTACCCGCCCGGTCTGCGGCTCGTACTGTATTAGCTCGATAAGCTCGTTACGGTAGACGACCTTGCCGGGCGTCGTCGCGAGGTTCCCGCCCACCTCGAAGGCGTCGGCGTCAACCATGCTCAGGCGCCCCTCCTCCAGATCCGAGGCGAGGTTGCGGGCACCGTCGGCGAGGCTCGTCCCCCCCGTCTGCACCGCGCGCTTGATGGCTGCGGGGTTGGTGATGAAGAAGTTGACCGGAGCCATCGCGTCCACGAACTGCTTGAGGTGGAACTCGAGGGATCGCTGCTCCTCGGCATCCCGCCCGTCGTCGGTCTCTTCGGCCTCCTTAAGGATGTACTCCGAAGTCAGCAGGTATGTCTCTTTGAGCATCTTGTAGTGGGGGTTGGTTTCCCACTCCGGTTCGGAGAAGCGCTTGTCGGGCTTGCCTTCCTCCCCTTCCTCCCGCCGGGGCAGGCCCGAGAAGCGGGACGCGGCATTGCTCCAAGCCTTCATCGTCGTCTCGAAGAGGCGACGATTGTAGTCTGCGGCCACCTGCTTCGTCCGCTGCGAGTCGGACATCTGGCGCTTGTGGAGGGTTTGTAGTGCCTCGAAGATCCCCATCCAGTCGATCGGTATGATGTTGCTCATGGGGTTGTCCGACAGCTTCTCCATGGCCGACATCAACGGGTCGCTGGCTGTCTCCCCTTCGGACTCCGCCTCCCCGCCGGTGGAACCCGGTGTCGCCGACGTGGCGCCCATGTTGTTCCTGAGCCACTCCGACCACGCCTCGAACGGCGCGAAGGCCGCCGAACCCGGGTTCGGGACACCCGTTTCTTCGGCGTTTTCTCCAGAGTCGGTCATCAACTATTCCTTCTCTCACCCTCATCGAGTGGCTGCCGCCGCCCTGGCGCGCTATCGCGACTCGTTTAGTCTCTCACCTCCATCCATGAACGTCAATTGTAGAAAAAGCACGTAGAGGAAGCAAAGTGATGCCCCACCCACCCTCCGTCGAGAAGCCACCGTACCGGAAGCCTCCGTTCCGCCCAAAGGAGATACACCGATTCCGGCTCCTCGGATGGTTCGGATCGTATACATAAACGCGGGTTTCATCAGACAACCTTTCCACCCGGTACGGCGCGACGGCATGGGCGTGACGCATGCAATGAAGGAAGCTCCGGTTCAAAGCGGAGCCGAAGCAAAGGATGTGCGGGTCGCCGCGGAGGTTCCCCATCCTCCGGAAGCCGGATCCGCTCCGGGACACCGTCCGGCTTCCCGCCTCCGCTTTTCAGCCAGTCGCGCACGACAGCGAGGACGGCCCTCGGATGAAACTGTCGGATGTGGAGGTCGAAAAGCTCGTCGAGAAGCGCGGGAGAAAACTCCACCTCCGAGAGCCGTCGTCCATCCGCGCCCTTCGAGAACTCGCGAAGTGAGGCGGCGACCATTCCGAGGCAAAGCCCGTTCCCGTACAAAAAAGGATCGAGGCGGCGAAGGAAGGCTTTTCCGTCCCTCTTCGGAGCCATACCAAGTGGATTTTTGAAGCCGAAGCCGTGTCGAGCGGGGTCGAATTCCGTGGAGCCGTCCATCATTTCAGGGATTCGCAACGGACGAAATAGCGTCGCGTACGCCGCCGCTCCGGCCCCCCGAAAAGCCGCGCCCCTTCCCAAAAAGAGGCGCAGCGAAAAGTCTTTGCTGACGGCTGAAAGCTGATGGCCGAAAGCTAAAAATGAATCGCATGTCCGTCGGTCGCCATCGCGGCCTCGGCCATGGCCTCGGCGAGGGACGGGTGGGCGTGGACGGTCATCCCGATCTCCTCCGGCGTACCCTCGACCATCTTCGCGAACACACCCTCGGCGATGAGGTCGGTGACCTTCGGCCCGATCGCGTGCATCCCGAGTATGAGGTCGGTCTCCTCGTCGGCGACGATCTTGAAGAATCCGTCCGGCGCGCCCTCGATGAGCGCCTTCCCGATGGCCCGAAACGGGAACTTCCCGACCCGGACCTCATATCCTTCATCCTCCGCCTGCTCCTTCGTGAGTCCGAACGATGCGACCTCCGGGCGGCAAAACGTCACCCGCGGAACGAGATTTTGGTCGAGGGGCATCGGGTCTTCTCCGGCCATGTGCTCGACGGCGATGATGCCTTCGTGTCCGGCGGCGTGCGCCAGCCAGTATCCGCCGATGACGTCTCCGGCGGCGTACACGCCATCCTCGCCCGTCCGGTAAAACTCGTCCACCTCGATGAGTCCTTTGTCGCTGACTTCGACGTTCGTCGCGTCGAGGTTCAATTCCTCGGTGACGGTCTTCCGCCCGACGGCGACGAGGAGCGTCTCGGCCTCGATGGTCTCGCCGTCACCCCCGGTTTCTCCGGCGGGGATGTCCTCTCCGCCATAGCTTCCGCCCTCGCCCTCGGCCTCGTCCTTCTCGCCGCCCCCGGCGGGCGAGACCTTTATCTTCACGCCCGAGTCCGTCTTTTCGAGGGTGTCGGGGTCGGCCATCACGCCCGTCATTATCTTTATGCCGCGCTTGTCGAAAGCCTTCGCGAGTTCGGCGGATATCTCCGGGTCTTCGCTCGGGACGATCCGGTCGAGGAGTTCCACGACGGTGACCTCGCTGCCGAAGTCGCGGTACATACTCGCGAACTCGACCCCGACCGCCCCGCTCCCGAGGACGATGACGCTCTCCGGGTAATCCTCATTGTTCGTGACGACGTCGTCCGAGGAGATGACCTTGTCTCCATCGAACTCGAGTCCCGGAAGGGTGTTCACCGCGCTCCCGGTCGAGACGAGGACGTTCTTCGCCTCGAGCTCCACGTCGCCGCCGCCGTCGTTGAGTTCGACCTTTATCTTCTTCGGCTCGACGAAGCTGCCCGTGCCGTTGTACACCGTTACCTTGTTCTTCTTCATGAGACCTTGAACGCCTTGCCGGAGTTGCCCGACGACCTTCTCGCGCCTCTTCGCGGCGGTCGGATAGTCGAACTCGACGTCTCCGGTCTTCACGCCGAAGTCCTCGCCGTTTTTCGCGTCGTGGAGCATGTGCGCGGTTTGGAGGAGCGCCTTCGTCGGGATGCACCCCAAGTTGAGGCACGTCCCGCCGAGGTGTCCGCCCTCGCGCTTCTCGACGATGGCGACGCTCATCCCGAGCTGGCTCGCCCGTATCGCCGGTATATATCCGCCGTTCCCGCCGCCGATCACCACGAGATCGAATTGTTCAGCCACTTTCCCTCCTCTTTTCTTTCTACGTCCATTGCCCTTATTAAAGCAATTCTAACTGTCCATTATCCCCCGAACCATCCTCCCGCTGACACGCCGGACAAAGGAACGTCGCCCGGCCTCCGACCTTCTCCTTAACTATCTTTACCCCGCAACGCGGGCATTCCCCACCTTCGCGCAGAAAAACCTTGAGATGGTTTTGGTGCGAACCCTTCCGCCCGAGGAGATCCCGATACAAACTAAACGTCGTCCCGCGATGCTCGATCCCCGCCCGAAGGTTCCCCGAAATCGCCGAATGAACCTCCTCCCACTCCTCGTCCGAAAACGAGTTCGCCTTCCTGCGGGGATGGACTTTCGCGTCGAAGAGAAGCTCGTCCACATAAATATTGCCGACGCCGGAGACGACTTTCTGGTCGAGGAGGAGCGGCTTTATCCGCGCCCGCCGCCCCCCGACCTTCTCTTTCAAATACCCGGACGTGAACCCTTCCGAGAACGGCTCCGGCCCGAGATCGGCGAACCTCTCCGAAAGCTCCTCCGCCGTATAAATTTGCGCCCGCGTATACCCCGTCTCGTCTCGGAGGAAAACGCGGCGCGCACCATCGAGATGAAGAACGAGCATGAGGCTCGAAGTCGGCTCCTCGACGGGAGGGACGAGGAGGAATTGACCCCCGATTTTTAGCTGGAAAACGAGCGAATCGCCGGAGCCGAGTTCGACGACGAGATGCTTCGCCCGCCGCCTCGCGCCGATGATATCCACTCCTTCGAGCCGCCGCTCGAACTCTCCGGCTTTCGGATGCTCGACGAGGCTCCGGTCGAGGAGTTCCGCCCGCTCGACTTTCGCCCCGACGACGTGTTCGCGGAGGTCTTCCTTTATCGTCTCGACTTCGGGGAGTTCGGGCATGCTCTTTTTATACACGCGCCGCGGAGCACGCGCTGTGAAACGGCTCCGCGAGTTCGGCGCATGCGCTAATATTTCGTCATGGCGAAGACGATACAGATAAAGAACGTGCCTGCCGAAGTGTATCGGGAACTCACGATCCGTGCGGCGAAAAATGGGATGACGCTCTCGTAATACATGCTTTCGGAGGCCGGATACGAACCCGAGAAGCCTACGGTGAGCGAGTGGCTCGATGATGTCAGCCGCGACGATCCGGTCGAACTGTATGAGTCGTCGACCGCGACCATACGACGCTTCCGCGACGCCGACAACCCGCGCGACCTCGGATAGCCGCCATGATCGTCCTCGACGCTTCGGCGGCGATCGACGCGCTTCTCAACATCGGCGCGTCAGCGGATATACAACATCGGCGCGTCAGCGGATATACGGGCGAGGATTCAAGCCGAAGAATCGAAGAATGCCTCCGGCAACCTCCACGTTCCGCACATCTTCGAAGTCGAGGTTCTCGGCTCACTGCGCCGCCACTACCTACGCGGCCTCCCCTCCGAAGAACGAGCGAGGATCGCGCTGAATTGTCTTTCGAACATGCGACTTACCCGACATCCCCACACCCCGTTCTCGAACGCATATGGGAACTCAAAACAACATCACCGCCTACGACGCCGCATACATAGCCCTCGACGCGCCCCTCACCACCACCGACAGACGACTCGCCCGATCCTCGCACCACCGCGCCGCCATCGAGCTTTTCAAGTGAGGCGGAACTCTACCGGCGGCTTCGGATGTTTCGTGAAGTCGTGAGGCGCCTCGCGACACGGAGTCCGACCGACGAGTTCCGTCCGGGCATCGCATCTTTCTACGAGAGTACATGGCTATCGCGCCAAAGGAGGCGGTCACCCGGATTCCGCATGAGACGCTTCGCTTCGTGAGTCGTATTTCCCGACCCCACAACCTCGCGGAGCGGGACGCAGAGCGGGACACGGAGCGACGCGCCCCCGGCGAACTTTCCTACGAAGACTTCCCCACCGCCCGGAGCGACTCGCCCGAAACCGGAACCGGCTCCCGGTACACCGCCCGGTACAAACCGTCGAGCATGACGCCGCGGGCATCGAGGGAGCGCATCGCGCCCTCGCGGACCCTCCTCTGGCCTTCTTCGTCGCGGACGTACGGCTCGGTGGCGTCCATCATGATGCGGGCGTGCTCCACGTCCATCGTGACGTGGCTTATGAATATCTCGAGGTCGTCATCCGAAAGCCCGGCGGCCTTCCGAAGCCCCGCCGAGAGCTTCGCGTATATCGGCGGAACCGGCCACTCACTCGCCGGCCCCATCGCCCCGAGGCCGTACCTCACATCCCTCTCGCGGCACATCTCGTAATGAACCGAAATATACGCTTCGACCTCCGGCAAAGTCCGAGGCTCCCGCCACTCCTCCTCGGACAAGCCGAGCGCCGCGAGGAAACGCCGATACAACGCCGGATGCGTCTCCTCGGGATTAAGCCCACCGTACTCGTCGAGGAGTATCTCCGCGAGCGCGAGCTGCAACGCCTCGTCCTCGCGGCATCCCGAGATGAGCGACGCCAAATACAATCGGCTCACCCGGACATGCCGATAATATTGGATCGCGAAAGCTCGAATGCCATCCTCGTCCGCGTCCCCCTCCGCGAACCTCTCCAAAAACGGATGCGTCAACGCCGGATGCCCGATGACCGCCCGCTTCAATCCCTCCAAATACTCCCGTGAATCCACGCCGCCTCCCTCACATATCTTATGCACATCCAAACCACAGTCTATCGCAAAATATTATTTCACTATTTTCAGTGAAAAACAGTATAATAATGGCATGAACGAAGCGAGGGAAAACATGGTCGAGAGTGGAAGAGACGGACATGGAGTCAGGCAGGATTGGCTGAGCGTGCCTCGGCGGCGCGACGGGGAGCGCCTCGATCCGCACATGTATGCGCGGGGCATAAACGGCCTCACGGTCGAGGAGGCGTTTCGGAGGGCGTTCCCGAGGGTGATGGGCATCCTCGCCCGGAGCGGCGAGGAGTATTCCGAGTTCGAACGGCAGGCGGTCGGGAGGGCGATCCGAGCGTGCCTCATCTCGCAAGTTTCGCGGGCGAACCTTTATCGCATCGCGGGCATCCTCGTCGCCGACAGGCGGGACGAGGGGGCGCATATGGACACATCGCTCGCGCTCGCGTACGTCGGGGCGCTCCGCGAGGCGTTCCTCGACGAGATTTCCGTCGGGGAGTGGGTTCGGACGGCGTTCGGGGCCGGGGAGGTTCGGTACGTCTCCTCCGACGGCACGAACGCGGCCATCATGATGGAGGCGGGCGGGCGCGAAGTGTGGCTCCCGACCGCCACCCTCTCGCGCATGGACGACGAAGAGCCCATCCACGAACGGGCATCGTAAGCTCGCTTCGCTCGCGGTTCTCGGTTCCCAGTTTTTAGTTTTCAGCCGAGAACCGAGAACTAAAAACCAAGAACCGGAGCGAAGCCGAAGGCGGAGCGACTTCGCTGATATATTCATACCCTCTTTCGGGAATACATGGATGCATATCGTGAAGGCGAGAAGAGGGACAACTTTGGAAAGCTCGAAGACAAAGGCGAGGGTCATATGCAACCCGGCCTCCGGCGGCGGGGACTACGAGCCGGACGATGTACGCAAAGAACTCGGCGGGTTCGACATCGAGTGGATCGCCACCGAAAAATCCGGCGACGCGGCGGAGGCCGCCCGCCAGTGGACGGACGGCCTCCTCATCGTCATCGGGGGCGACGGCACGGTGAACGAGGCTGTGAATGGACTCGGGAAGGCGGGCTTCCCCGACGGCGTGACGCTCGCGATATTGCCGACCGGGACGAGCAACGACCTCGCGGCGACCCTCGCCATCCCCGAGGATCCCGACGCGGCCGAGGACGCCATCCGCCGAAACCGGGTGAGGACGCTCGACGCGGCGAAGGCGACCTCCGATGGGGTCGGGGAGATGTTCTTCATAAACGCCGCGACGGGCGGGTTCGGCGCCGAGACCGCCGACATCGCCGACGGGGAGATGAAGAGCCGATGGGGGAAGCTCGCGTACGTTCGAGCGTCCCTCGAAGTGGCGCGGGACTTCGACGCGCCGGAGGTCGAGTTCACCCTCGACGGCGAGGCGCGGTGCATGAAGGCCGTGAACGTCGCCGTCGGGAATTGCCGATACGTCGGTGGCGGATGGCCCGCCGCGCCGAGGGCGAACCCCGAGGACGGCCTCCTCGATCTCGTCGTCGTCGAGGATGCCGGACTCGGCGGCATCCTCGCCCTCGCGCCGCCGATGCTCGCCGAGTCGGACTATATGGACAAAGAGGGCGTCTTCCACGCGAGGGCGAAGAGGATCCGGGTCGAGACCTCCCCCGGCGGGCTTTCGTTCAACGCCGACGGGGAACTCGTCGGGGACGAGCCGGTCGAGTTCGAAGTCATTCCAGGCGCGCTCAAAGTCATCGTCGGCGAAGGATACGTCGCGGAGCCGGAAGCATGAGCGGAGGAAAAAACGTCAAAGTGCTTCTCTTCGGGGCGGCGGCGGATCTCGCCGGGAAACGCGAGATCGGGGTTTCCGTCGCAGCCGACTCCTCCCTCGACGAACTGTGGGAGGCGGTCGTCGTCGAATACCCCCGCCTCTCCCCCATGCGCCAAACACTCGCCTTCGCCGTGAACGGCGAGTACGCGGAGAAGGGGGCGAAAGTCTCTCCGGGCGACGAGGTCGCGTTCCTTCCGCCGGTGTCGGGGGGATGACGTGTTCCGGGTAGTCGAGGGGGAGATAAATGTCGCGGCCATGATCTCGTCCGCCCAAAGGCCGGACTCGGGGGCCATATCCACCTTCATCGGCACGACGCGGGTGGACGAGTCCGACGGCGCGTCCGTCGAATACCTCGAATACGAGGCGTACCGCCCGATGGCCGATGAGAAGCTCGCGGAGGTCGGGGCGGAGATCCGGGGAAAATGGGATGTGAGGCACGTCGCGATAACGCACCGGCTCGGGAAGGTCGCGCCGGGCGAGGCGAGCGTGGCGATCGTCGTCGCGTCTCCGAGGCGCGGTCCGGCGTTCGAGGCGAGCCGGTACGCCATCGAGCGTATTAAAGAGATCGTACCGATATGGAAGCGCGAGGTATGGTCGGACGGGTACGTGTGGGTCGGGAGCCAGATCGGGACGCGCGGAGCGAAGTAGCCGAGGGCGGCGAAGATCACTATACTCCGCACGGGGCGTGTCCCGTTGGCGGGGGCGTCCACTCCGGGGGAGTTCGGTGTCATGAGGAAAGAAAGTTTGGTATGCGCGGCATCTACGACATGAGTGAGGCAAGTGAGGCGCACGGCGGCAAGAACCAGCGTCTCGCCGCCCTCGTGGAGTCCTCGCCGCTCGGAATAATCTGCCTCGACCTCCGCGCCAACGTGACGATGTGGAACCCCGCCGCCGAGCGGGTCTTCGGCTGGAAAAGCCACGAGGCCCTCGGTCGGCCCCTCCCGAACATCCCGGAGGAGAAGGCAGAAGAATACTGGGCGATGCTCCCGGACGTCCTCGCGGGGGCGGAGATCACGGAGTTCGAAGCGTTGTGCCGGACGAAGGGCGGGGCGGAGATCACCGTGAGCATCTCCGTCGCCCCGATCCGCGACGGACGCGGCGACGTTGAGGGATGCATGGGTATGATCGTGGACATCACCGAGAGGAAGCGCTCGGAGCGGGAGCTCGAAGAGACGAACCAAAGGCTCACGCAAATCTTCGATCAATCCGTGGACACGCTCCTCATCCACGACGAGAACGGAAACATCGCGGATTGCAACGCCGAGGCGTGCCGCTCGCTCGGATACTCCCGCGAGGAGATCCTCGCCATGAACGTCCGCGACCTCGCCACCCCGATACCGAAGGCGAAGGGGAAGCCCTCCGGGGACAACCCGCTCTGGCGCGACCTCGTCTCCGGGAGGCGCGAGCGGGTCGGGTTCGGTTTCGCCGAGCATCACCGGAGGGACGGCGGGCGCGACCTTCCCGGTCGAGGTGAGGGCCGGGGCGGTCGTATACGAGGGGCGGAGGATGATCCTCGCCTCGGCCCGCGACGTCACGGAGAGAGAGGAGGCCGCCGAGGAGATGGGCCGCCTCAGCCGACAAAACCAGATGGTCCTCGACTCCCTTGGCGAGGGGATATACGGCGTTGACCGGGGGATGAGGATCACGTTCGCGAACCCCGCCGCGGCCCGGATGGCGGGCTACGGCGCGGATGCCCTTCTCGGCGAGAACGCCCACAAACGCCTCCATCACTCGAAGCCCGGCGGAGGGAGGTGCCTCCTCCGCGAGTCCCCGATCTTCGAGACGGTCGAGAAGGGGGTGGCCCGCCACTCCATGAGGGACGTCATGTGGAGGAAGGACGGGACGAGCTTCCCGGTCGAGTACTCGAGCAACCCTACGCACGACGACGAAGGGAGGGTTTCGGGCGCGGTCGTCGTCTTCCGGGACGCCACCGAGAGGAGGCGGAGCGAGCGTCTTCTCAGAGAGCGCGAGGAGAGGTTCCGCGTGCTTTTCCAGAACGCCTCGGACGTGATACTCGTCTCCGACGAGGGGCAGACGATCCGGTACGCGAGTCCTTCGGTCGAGCGGGTGATGGGGCACCGTCCCGAAACGCTCGTCGGGACGAGCGCGGCGGACCACATCCACCCCGAGGACGAGGAGAGGTTCCGGACGATGGAGGCGGAGGTTCGGAGGAAGAGCGGCGCCTCACCGACGATGGAGTTCCGGTGGCGCCACTCGGACGGATCGTGGCACAGCCACGAAGCCATCGGGAATAATTTGCTGCGCGAGCCGAGCGTGAGGGGCGTCGTGTTCAATCTGCGCGATGTGACGGAGCGGAAGGCGCTCGAGGATCAACTCACCCACCAAGCTTTCCACGACTCGCTCACGGGGCTTCCGAACCGGAACCTCTTCATGGACCGCGTCGAGCAAGCCCTCCGCCGGAGCAAGCGCCGCAACAAGGCCGTGGCGACGCTCTTCATGGACCTCGACAACTTCAAAGTCGTCAACGACACTTTGGGCCACGCGCTCGGCGACAAGCTCCTCACGGGGATCGCCGAGCGCCTCGCCGGATGCCTCCGGATGGAGGACACGGCGGCGAGGTTCGGGGGGGACGAGTTCACGATTTTGCTCGAAGACATCTCCGGCGAAGAGGCGGCGGTCCGGGTCGCCGAGCGGGTCGAGGCCGCGCTGGCGGAGCCGTTCAGGCTCGGCGGGCGCGAGGTGTTTGTGACAACGAGCATCGGCGTCTCACTCAACATCTTCGGCACCGAGCGCCCCGAAGACCTCCTCTGCCACGCCGACATCGCCGTATACCATGCCAAGGAGCGCGGGCGGAACCGCCACGCCGTCTTCGAGCCGGGGATGAACGCGTGGGCGATGGAGCAAATGATCCTCGGCAACGACCTGAAGCGAGCGCTCGGGCGCGAGGAGTTCACCCTCCTCTACCAGCCGAAGATACTCCTCTCCACGGGGCGCATCTTCGGTGTCGAGGCGCTCCTTTACTGGAACCATCCCGAGCGCGGAAGGTTAAGCCCCGGGCAGTTCATCCCGCTCGCCGAGGAGACGGGCATGATCTCCGAGATCGGTCGCTGGGTTCTCCGCGAGGCATGCCGCCGAACCCGCCTGTGGAAAGACTCCCTCGCCCACCCTCCGGCCAGCGTATCCGTGAACCTCTCCGTCGTACAACTCCGCTCCAAAAAGCTCGTCGAGGACGTGGCCGACGCCCTCGCGGAGTCGGGCCTCGCGCCCGACAGCCTCTCGTTGGAGATCACCGAAAGCCTTCTCATGGAGAACGTCTATTCGGCGATAGACACGCTCACGGAACTCCGAGGACTCGGAGTCGGCCTCGATATGGACGACTTCGGAACGGGGTATTCGTCTCTCGCCACCCTCAAAAACCTCCCCCTCGACACCCTCAAAGTGGACAAAGCCTTCGTGGACGGACTGAGGGAGGGCGGACGCGACACGGACATAGTGCGGGCCGTCATCGGCCTCGCCCACACCCTCGGGATGAGCGTCACCGCCTAGGGAGTCGAGACGAAGGGGCAATTCGACCTCCTCCGCGAGATGGGATGCGAAGTCGCGCAAGGATACTACATGTCGAAGCCCGTCCCGGCGGAGGAGTTGGCGAAGCTCCTCGACTCGAACCCGCGCTGGTGAAATAGCACGCTTCGCTTTCAGCTTTTTGGACTATGGCGACAGTCGCACGACGATGCCGCGCCAACATGGAGCGATCCGGCGAATGCCGTTATAAAACGGCCCTCTCCACGCCTTACCGACGATCCCCCCATCGGGGCTTCGCCGCCCCCGAAAAAGCCGACAAGCGCGACAGCGTGTGCGTGGCGAAGCCGAAAAGCAATCCGCTATATACTCATCCGCGTGTCGAAGATACGAAATGCAAAAGACGGGATGGACTTCGGGATCCGGGTCGGAGCCGTGCTGCGGCGGGGCGACTCCATCCTCCTCGTCCGTCACGAGAAGCCGGGGGCGGCCCCGTACCACGTCCTTCCGGGAGGCCGCCTCGAGCCGGGCGAGACCATCCCCGAATGCGCCGAGCGCGAACTCCTCGAAGAAGCGAACCTCACGGCGGAGTTCTCCGAAATCCTCCATGTAAGCGAGTTCATGGCCGAAGGCCGCCACACCGTGGACATCACCGTGGCGATGGATATTTCGGACGGGGAAGAAGCCTCCCTCGGCCATGACCCGGAAGTCCCCGAAGGCGAAGCCCCGACGCTCGCGGATGTCGAGTGGGTCGCCGTCGAGGACGTGGAGAGTATGGACTTCCGACCGTCGTGGATCGGGGAGGCCATTTCATCCGAACCTTCGGGCGGCGTGTATCTCGGCGGCGGACGACATTAGCGAGGCGCGCGAGGCGATACTTTCGGTGGCGGCTTTCAACGCCACGCTCGTCCTCGCGACGGTCGGGTTTTTCTGGCTCGGGGTCTTCGCCTTCCGGCGCCTCGGCGGAGCGGCGAGCTATTCGCTCTCGGCCCTCGGGTTCGCCGCGCCGAGGATGGGCGTGTTCAGAGGGTTCGGGCTCGGCTTCCTCGTCGGACTCGGCTCGCTCGTTTTGAGTATGGCACTCAACCCGGCGACCGCCCTCGTCCTCGAAAGGTTCGGTTATTCCACGGAAAGCACCGTCCAGCAACCGTTCATGCAGAGTTTGGAGGAGTGGGTCGCGGGGAGTCCCGCCGTCGCGATCATCGCCATCTTCGCCGTCGTCGTAATATTCGGCCCGGCGGTCGAGGAGCTTGTGTTCCGCGGCGCGATTTTCAACGGCCTCCACGCCATAGGAAAAGCGTTCTCCGCCTGCCTCGGCATCTCCGGCCCGCCGATGAAGACCGTGCGGAGGATGTGGTTCGTACTCGCCGCGCTCATGTCTTCGGCGTTCTTCGCGCTGCTTCACTTCGAACCCGTCATACTCCCCGCGCTCATCGTCCTCGCCATCGCGCTCTGCTGGCTCTTCGAGAAAACCGGGAGCCTCCTTCCGCCCATCGTCGCGCACGCGACATTCAATTCCTTCGCCGCGATCGTAATAATATTGAGCGGACTCGGGGTGTTCGAGATTCCGGCATGATTGGAAAAGTCGAGAAAAAAGCTGATGGCTAAAAAAGTTGCCCCCCCGGCTAGATAAGCGCCGGGAGGGCCGTACCCTTCGAGTTCCGTGGGTATCTGGTCTTCAAGCACGTCCGCCTTCAACTACCGAAGAGGCGGATGGGATGCAACCCAGAATCCCGGGATTCTGGCAGTCTAGGTTAGCTCCACCTCTTCCAGAAGATACCCACGTCTGCTACTCGGTGCGTCGATCTGGATCACCTCCTCTCCGTGCTTTCAACAATGCGCGAAGTGTACTATCGCTGTCCATATCCGGCAAGGGAGATTTATGGGTTTTACGTTCCACTATTTTTATCGAGCTTTTGCCGAAGAAGATCGAACGCCGCGTTCGCGCTCCGCTGCCGGATGGATGTCCGCGATTTCGCCCACGCCGAAAGGTCGAGCCGCTTCGCCTCGACCCCATTCCCGTCGGATATTCCGACCCACACGAGGCCCACGAATTTCTCCTCCGTCCCGCCGTCCGGCCCGGCGACCCCGGTTACGGAGAGGGCGTAATCCGCTTCGGCGAGGCGACGGGCTCCCTCAGCCATCTTCTTCGCGACGGGTTCGGAGACGGCTCCGTGTTCCTCGATCATTTCCTTCGGGACACCGAGGAGCCTCTCCTTCGCCTCGTTCGAGTACGTGACGAGTCCCTCCTTGAAATACGCCGAGGAGCCGGGGAGGTCGGTGAGGCGCTTCGCGAGAAGCCCCCCCGTGCAGCTTTCGGCGAGCGCGATGGTCGCTTTCCGTGAAGTCAAAAGGCTCGCGACCGCACTTTCGAGCGTCTCGTCGTCCACGCCGAAATGGTACTCGCCGAGGCGGGCGAGAATCTCGTCGGCGACCGGGTTTATTTTCTTCTCGGCCTCTTCGGGGGTGGCGGCTCGGGTGGTTATTCGGAGGCGGACTTTGCCCGCCCCGGCGAGGGGGGCGACCGTCGGGTCGGAGGCGTCGAGGAAATCCTGGACGCGCTCGGCGATCGCCGACTCCCCGATCCCCGCGAACCATAGTGTGCGAGAGATGATGGAGCCATCCGTGCGCTCCTTTATGAGCGGAGCCAATGTCCCCTCGAACATCCCCTTCATTTCGGACGGGACGCCGGGGAGGGTCGCGAAGAGGGTTCCGTCCACATCGAGGAGCGCGCCGGGGGCGGTTCCGAGCGGGTTCGGGATCAATTTCGTGCCTTCGGGGAAGAGGGCTTGCGAATAGTTCGTCGGCGTCGGCGTCCTCCCGAAGCGGCGGAACATCTCGTCCACGTGGGCGCGGGCTTCGGAGTACTCGACCATCGGGAGGTTCGCGAGTTCGGCGAGGCATTCGTTCGTCATATCGTCGGAGGTCGGGCCGAGGCCGCCTGTCGTTATGACGAGGTCGGCGCGGGAGGCGGCGTCCTCCATCGCGGCGACGATGCGTTTTTTATTGTCCCCGACCGTCGTGTGGCGGTATATGCCGACACCGAGTTCCGCGAGGTTTGTGGAGATCCACGCCGTGTTCGTGTCCACGAGCTCGCCGAGGAGGATCTCCGACCCGATGGTGAGTATCTCCGCCCGCTCTATGTTCTTTTTCTCTTTTGACATGCCTTTATTATCCTACAATGATCCGAATGGAAAACCGGGACGTGGACGAACTTCTCACCGCCGCCGACGAACTCGCGAAGGGCCGCCTCTCCGAGCGGCGGTACGCCCACACCGTCCGAGTTGCCGAAACGGCGGAATATCTCGCGGAGCTTCACCGCCTCGACCCGAGCCGCGCCCGCCTCGCCGCCCTCATCCACGACGCGGCGAGGGAGATGAAGAAGGACGAATACCTCCGGCTCGCCGAGGAGTGGAAGATCCCGTTCGGAGAGTTCGAGCGCGGGAACCCGAAGCTCCTCCACGGCCCCGTCGCAGCCGAGATGGCCCGAAGGAGCCTCGGCGTCGAAGACGGGGAAGTCCTCGACGCGGTTCGGGAGCATACCGTCGGGAGGGCCGGGATGGGCGATATTTCCCTCGTCCTTTATCTCGCGGACAAAATAGAGCCGGAGCGGGACTATCCGAGCGTGGAGAAGATACGCTCGATGGCGAGGGACGATCTCCGCTCGGCGACCGCCGAGGCCGTGGAGCGGGCCATCGCGTACAGCGAGATGCGCGGGAAGGCCGTGCATCCCGCGAGCCGCGAGATGCTAAATTGGCTGGAGAACCCCGATGGTCGTCCGCACGAGCGGATGTAAAAGATATATCGCATACCCGGCGGCCCCCATCACGCATATGGCGACGACGAGCTCGAGTACGCCGCCGGATTTGAAACCGCCCGGAATGAGCCGGAACGTCGGCCCGAGCGGCCAAAGAAGCGGAACCCCGCGGGTATTCAAAGCATCGGCGATTATGTGCGATGCCGCACCGGAAATGAGCGCGAGTTGCAAAGCCGGGAACGCCCCGAGGAAAAAATAGATCGGGAGCGCGAACAAAAACAACCCGAGGAGCGAATGCGTCAATGTGCGGTGTCCGACGGCACGTACGAGGATGAAGGAGGCCGTTTGGAGGAGCCAGCTTATCGGGCGGGTGATGGCGTTGAGGAGCGGGTTCTTCCTTCGGCTGAGGCCGTTTCCGAGTCGGCTCCTCGGGTTGTCCACATCCGG
Source organism: Rubrobacter sp. (assembly GCA_013697825.1). Taxonomy (GTDB): domain Bacteria; phylum Actinomycetota; class Rubrobacteria; order Rubrobacterales; family Rubrobacteraceae; genus JACCWD01. The sequence continues at coordinate 6,659 of JACCWD010000019.1, read as the reverse complement.
CAGCCACGCCGCCACGACCGCCGCCGGATACGCCAACACCGGAGGCTCCACTCCGACGAAAAGGGAAGCCCCCGCGAAGGCGGCGACCCCGAATACGGCGTGGGTGGTGGCGTTCAAAACGAGAGGCAGTTTAGCAAAGTACGGTGTCGGTCATGGCTCGGAGCGAGTCCCTCGCGAAGCGTCGCTGGAGGCTTCGGGCAAACGGGTATCCGAGCTTCATGAGCGGGCCGGGGCGCGAAAAGGCGAGGATGTCGTAGTGGACGGAGTCGCCGTTTCCTCGCTCGACGGTGAAGCGCTCTTCGCCGCGGGCCGCGTGTCCGGGGAGCGTCCCGTATGCGAATCCGAAGCGTCGCTCCTCGTTTATGACGTACACGATCCGGCACGGGTTCACCGACCATAACCCGAAGGGGCGGGCGACCACGCCGACCACGGCTCCGGCCTCGATGGGCGCTTCGGGCGGAAAAACGCCAGCCCATCCGAGATCGAACATCCTCCACTTTCGGAGGGCTTCGATGGCGCATTCGAAAGTTCCCTCGCCCTCGCCAAGCTCCGCCCGGCTGTGATCCACGACGTACCCCTCCGTCGCGCCCGCCTTCGACGCCCCCACCTCACCGTATGAGAACGGCGCATCCTTTCGGTTCCGCAAAAACGAGCGGAGCCGCTCCTCCGACGGCCTCTGGAGCATGAACGTCAAAACCTCACCTCCCCGACGAGCCGAAGCCGCCTTCGCCTCGTCCATCGGAGCTTTCGTTGAGGAGGGCGACCTCGGAGAAAGCCGCCTCGCCGACTCGGACGAGGACGAGCTGTGAGATCCTCATACCAACCTCGACCTCGAAGGTTTCATCGCGGTCGTGGTTTATGAGGGGAACCATTATTTCCCCCCGATACCCGGAGTCTATGAGTCCGGGCGTGTTCACGAGCGAGACGCCGTGCTTCACCGAAAGCCCGCTTCGCGGCAAGACGAACCCGGCCCATCCGGTGGGGATGGCGATGGAGATTCCGGTCTTCACGAGGGCGCGTCCGCCCGGCGGAAGGCTCATTTTTTCGACGGAGCGGAGGTCGTATCCGGCGTCTCCCTTGTGCGCCTTCGACGGGGCGGAGGCTTCGGGGTGGAGTTTTTGGAAAGGGATCTCAAATGAGTTTTCGGGTTTCATCGGGGCGGAATCATAGCTTTTCGGGCATCGGGTTTCAGGCATCGAAGATGGGGTTTTCATGGCGAAGCCGAGTGTGGGACGGCCGCGTACGCCGGGGGTCTCGGGCGGTTCCGTATTCGCGGCGAAGCGCCTCGCTCCTCGTTTTCCTGAAACCTGAAACCCGAAACCTGAAACCTTCCCCGAAATGCTATTCTTTCGAGTATGAGCGAGAATACACAGCGTTACCTTGTAACTTCCGCATTGCCGTACGCTAACGGGCCGCTTCACGTCGGGCAAATCTCCGGCGCGTATCTGCCCGCCGACATCTTCGTGAGGTACCTCCGAATGCGCGGCGAGGATGTCGTATATGTTTGCGGCACCGACGACCACGGCGTCCCCATCACGCTCACCGCCGAGCGCGAGGGGAAGAGTCCGAAGGAGGTCGTGGATCACTGGTGGGGGCATATGAAGGAGACCTTCGACCGCTTCAACATCTCCTTCGACAACTTCTCGCACACCTCGACCGAAATACACGCCGAGAACACCCGCCACTTTTACGAGAAACTCAAAGCGGGCGGATACATATCCGAGGCCGAGTCGAAGCAAATGTACAGCGCGACCGAGGGAAGGTTTTTGCCCGACCGGTACGTCGAGGGGACGTGTCCGGTGTGCGGGTACAAAGAGGCGAGAGGCGACCAATGTGATAATTGCGGAAGCTGGTATGAGGCGTATGAACTCATCGAGCCGCACTCGAAGATAACGGGCGGCCCGGTCGAGGTTCGGGAGACGACGCATTTGTATTTCGACCTCCCGAAATTCTCCGAGCGGCTGAAGGAATACATCTCCGGGCAGGGGCATTGGCGCACGTCGGTCAAGAACTTCATCCTCGGCTTCATAAACGCGGGGCTGGAGAGGCGCCCGATCACACGGGATATTTCGTGGGGCGTCCCCGTCCCCGAACCCGGCTTCGAGGACAAGCGCTTTTACGTGTGGTTCGACGCGCACATAGGCTACATCTCCTCGACGATGGAGTGGGCGGAGAGGATCGGCGAGCCGGACAAGTGGCGCGAATACTGGCAGGAGCCGGATACGAAGATGATCCACTTCATCGGCAAAGACAACACGGTCTTCCACACAACGATGTGGCCCGCTCAACTTATGGGTGTCGCCGAGGGCGGCGAAGAACCATACGCCCTCCCCTACGACGTCCCGGCAAACGAGTTCATGAACCTCGAAGTCCCCTTCGAAGGCGAGCGCCGAGCCATGCAAATGTCCACGAGCCGCAATTTGGCGGTATGGCTGCATGAGGCTTTGGATAAATTCCCGGCGGATCCGCTCCGTTTCTATCTCGCGTCCACATTGCCGGAGACGGCGGACGTGAACTTCTCGTGGCGGGATTTCCAGAGCCGGGTGAACTCGGATCTCATCGGCAACCTCGGAAACTACGTGAACCGCGTCCTCTCGTTCACCGGGAAATACTTCGACGGCGAACTGAAAAAGCCGGGGGGGTTCTCCGAAGAAGCGCTTTCGGCCCTCTCGGATTTCAAGGAGATCGAAGCCCGATACGAGGCGAAGATGCTCGACGAGCGTCCCCGCGAAGCCCTCTCCGAATTATTGGCGATGGGACGACGGGCCAACCAGTTCTTCGACGCCTCGGCTCCGTGGAAGACGCGCAAAGAGGACATGGAGCTCACGGGCGCGACGCTTTATGTTTGCTCGGCGATGCTCGGCTCCATCGCGTACCACGCCTCGCCGTATGTGCCGGAGGCGATGGGGAGATTGCAAACCTTCTTCGACGGGCCGATGGAGCGGGTCTCCGACCTCGAGCTTCCGGCTTTGTACCGGACATCCGGGGCGAAGCCGCTCTTCGTCCGCATTGAGGACGACGATGTCGAAGCCGCAGACGAGAAGCTCGCGGGGGCGGTTCGGGGCGAAAGCTAAGCCCGCTTCATTCTCAACGACAAGAAAAAAATCGCCGCACCCGCCACGGATATCGTCGCGAGCGCGAAGCGAAGGCCGAATACCTCCGCCAAACCGCCGACGATGACCGGCCCCATCAAAAACCCGCCGTATCCGAGTGTCGTTACGACGGAGATGGCGGCCCCGGCCTTTTCGGGTGCGAGATCCCCGGCCATCGAGAAGGCGATGGGAACGACCGCGGACAACGCGAGGCCGACGAAGAGGAACCCCGCCACCACGAGAAACGGCCCGGTCGTCGCGAGCGAAGTCGTCATTCCGAGAGCGGTGAGGGAGCCGGCGAAGAGGAGCGTCGTCCGGTTCCCGAAACTTTGTATGGCCCACGCGGCTCCGAGGCGCCCCACGGCCATCGCTCCGAAGAAGACGGCGACGCCCGATCCCCCGACGAGCGCGGAGAGGCCGAGCGTCTCCCGGAGGTATATGCCCGACCAATGCTCCATCTCGCCCTCCGAGAGAAGCCCGAGGGTGGCTATGGCCGCGACGAGAAGGAGAGGCCCGCTCATAAAAAGCGAATACCGACCGACCGCCGGAGCCGAATCTTCCGACTGTCCGACCGAGGAGGGGAAGCTCGTCGCGGCGACGGCGGCCATCATCGACGCGAGCGGGATGAGGACGAGGAGATACACGAACTCGTAGCGCACTCCGGCGGAGAGCAAAATTCCGGCGGAGACGGCCCCGAAGAAGCCGCCCGCGCTGAAAGCGGCGTGGAAATACGCCATGATCCTCCGCCCCGCAGCCCGCTCGACATCCACGGCGGCGGCGTTTATCCCGACATCGTAAAGCCCGGAGGAGGCATACAAAACCACGAGCGCGGCGATGAGCGCACCATAGCTTCCCGCGAACGCGAGGGCGGCGACGCCGAGTCCGAAAACCGCCGCCGAGAGGATAATGAAGAGCCGCCGCCCGAGCACGTCCGAAGTCCATCCGAGGGAGGCCATCGCGGCGATGGAGGCGAGCGCGCCGACGAAGAGGGCGACCCCGAGCGGCCCCGGAGAGAGTTCGAGGACGCGGCTTATGTCCGCGAGAAGCACCGCGAACACGCCCCAAAAACAGCCGAAGAAGGCGAACGCCGAAAGCATGACGGCGAGAGTCCGCCTCACGCGGCGACTCTCCGCTCGGAGCTTCGCCGCCCGGCATTTCGGGAGGGGGCTTCCAGGCGGAGAAAGCGGCGACGGACGGGCGAATAGTGGATCGGGGGCCGCGGGCCGCGTTTCCCCCGATCCGCTATCTGCGACTCGCTGTGCGCGGAGCGGAGCGACTTCTCATACGTGTTCCGGGTGATTGTTTCGTGTCTTTGTTTGTTCATGAGACGCTTCGTTTCGCTTCGCGGGTCGGGAAAGCACGTGCGACCTCACCAAGCGTCGCGCCTCACGACCCTCACTCGACCTCGTAGCCGCGCTCCCGCCACGCGGTGATGCCGCCGTCCATGTTCGCGGCGTTCTCGTAGCCCATCTCTTTCAAAGTCTTCGCGGCGAGGGCGCTCCGGCCTCCGGTGGCGCAGTGGACTACGATGCGCGTATCCGTGTCCGGGAGTTCGTCGGCGGCCATGTATTCGAGGAGGCCGCGGGGGATGAGCTTCGCCTCGGCGATGTGGGCGTCCTCCCATTCGGCGGGTTCGCGGACGTCGAGGATCACGATCCGCTCCCCGGAAACCATCGCCTCGCGCACTTCCTCGACGCTTAATTGATCCGCATCCCGCCTCGCCTCGGCCACCATCTCCTCGAAGGTCTTCGCCATCTCCGCCCCTTTCGTGTGGTTTACGGGGTGGAGTTTATTCGATGAGGGACATCACGGCTTCGGAGACGAAGTATCCGGCGAGGATCGAGGCGGCGGCCCACACGGTCGTCCCGAGGAGATCGTAACGGAAGAAGATGGCGTGAGGCATTTTTATGACCCCGGCGGCGAGATACCCGAAGGTTTTGAGGACGGGGACGAAGCGGGCGGCGAAGACCGCCCGCCGCTCGTGCTTCCTGAAAAAGCCCTCCGCCCGGTCGAGGCGCTCCTCGGTCGCGCCGAGATGTCTCCCCCATCGAAGGACGAACGGGCGACCGCCTTTGCGTCCGATGAAGTATCCGAGTTGGCTGCCGAGGACGGCGCCGGAGATGCCCACCGCGGCGGCGAGGAAGGGATCCAAAATCCCTTGCCCGGCCATGACCCCGGCGGTGATGAGGACGGTCTGTGCGGGGAGCGGAAGCCCGACGCTCTGGAGCATCGCCCCGATAAGCACGAAGAAATACCCGTACCTCTCGATGAGGGCGAGTATTTCTCCGACTGTCCGGGGGTCGAGGAGTCCTTCCATGTGCGGGAGAGTCTATCGCCTATCTCTCTTCATGCTTTTCTGTGGGGCGTTCCCACCATGCATGTGCCATCGGGGAGTTCGGTGAGTTCGTAGTCGCCGAAGAGGATCGGGTCGGCTTTTCGGAGGCAAAGGAAGATGCGGAGCGCGAGGGCGCGTATCTCGCTCTCGGCGTGCGCGTCGGCCCGCATCTCGATGACGTGGCGCAATGCCCTCACGTTCCCCGTCCACACCATCGGCGCCTCGGTCTCGTTGGGGAGGAGGGAGCGGGCGGTTTGCTGGACCTTCTTCCTCGCGTCGGTTTTATAGTCCGCCGAGAGCATGGACGCCCCGCCTTCCTGCTTTTCCAGCAAACTCTCCGCCATCGCGTCGTATTCGGCGGCGGCCCGGTCAGCGCGCCCCTCGAAGAGGCGGTGGAGGTCTTCGTCATTTTGGTACTCCGGCCTCTCGACGAAGCGGAGTACCGCTCCGGAGACGTATCTTTGCGAAATCTGGCTTACCCCGACTCCGGCGCGATGCCGGACGAGTTCGTGGGTGACGCTCCGGCTTATCCCGTAGAGAAGAAAGCTGAAATTCGAGTGTTCGAGGACGGAGCCGTGTCCCGCCGATGTCAGCCGCTCGAAATATGCGGCGGCGTTTTCGTTCGTCGTGCGGCGCGGACCGAAGCTCGCGTAGCAAACCTGTCCCGCCGTTTTACAAAGCTGGGAGGAAGACGGAAGCTCCATGGGATCATCGAGGTACTCCGGGAAACGGAGTTCGGGGTCGAAGCCTTCGAGGAAACCGTCGAGGCCGGCGATGTTCGTGTCCGGTTTCGAGATCATGGCGACGCCAGGGGATTTGAGGTATGGGGTTCCGGCGGCGGTTCTGTGGGCCTCGGCGTGGATGGTCGGGAACCCGTCGGAGATCTCCCCTCCCATCGCCTCGAAAAGTTCGTCGCTGCGCTTGCCGGTGTCTTCTCTCTTCTCCAACTAATCTCCCTTCGATGGACTCGGCGGCGGTTATTTTCCCGCGAATCGCGCCGAGATTAAAGCCTCCGCATGACATGACCGATAAATCGTATGTAAATGGCGTTCGAAGCTCCGGCACTCGGTCGCCGGAGACAAGAAAATAACGCTTCACTTTAGGAGCAATACGGTTTAGATAAGGAGAACAACCGCTTCGCGAAAGGGTTTGGTCGGCTGAGGCCAGGCGCGGTGACTTGGGTTTTTGACCCCGAAGTTGGACATCTTGCGTTTGACGACCCGAGGATTGCT
>JACCWD010000007.1 GCA_013697825.1 Rubrobacter sp. | reverse complement strand
CAAAGGTACGGACGATGTCGCGAAAAGCCTGGAGGAGATCTCCGGCGACCTCAAGAGCTTGCTGGACAGTAGTCGAAGGGAAGCCGAAGACAGAAGATGATCCACAACCTGAAATTCGTACACCTCGCCTCAGACCCCCCATCGCCGCCATCGTCCGCGAAGCGTATTCCCACATCTCATCGAGCCTTCCAGTGGAACACGCCAACCGCTCGTACTCCTCGATCGGAAGCACCGCGCGCGCTCCCCGCTCTCGTGGATCATACACCCTACCCTCTTCCCCCATGCCAGACGAGACTGCCCGAGCGAAACCACGGACTCGAAGCAGTCCCGACACCCCCCACAATGCACGAGCCACCAAACCGAATTTTTGAGGAAATACAGAAAAAACAACTCGACGGATGTTTAACACTATGCTACAAGGGTATATGTGCAATTAGAACATAGATGTAAGCCAGCAAGTTGGAGGAACCATGGTTGACAGCAAGGACATTGACAGGATGACGGGGGCGACGCGGGAGATGGCCGAGGCCCAGCGCGAGGCTCAGGAAGCCGTCGCGGAGAACTTCATGGCTTCGCAGAAGCGCGGCATGGACGTTGCCCGCGATGGATTGAAGTTCATGGAGTTGCAGCGCGACAATGCGAGCGCGGCGCAGGAATGGTGGTCGAGCGGCACGAGACTAATGAAGCTTCAGCAGCGAAACGCCGAGTTCGCGCAGCGTTGGATGTCGGGCGCGGCGGATGCGATGCGCGGCCAGGCCGAGCAAAACGTCCGCACGGCGGAGGTCTTCGCCAAGAGCTATCGTGCGCAGCAGGAGAGCTTCCGCACCCTCGCCCAGACGTGGGTCGGAGCGTACCAGAACGCCCTCTCCTCCTTCGCGGGGTACGCGCAGGAAGGTGTCAAGGTAGCCGAGAAGGCCACCGAGCAAGGTGCCGAGATCACGAAACAGGCCACCGAGCAGGGCATGCGCCTCGTGGACAACGCCGCCGACACCGCCTCGCAGGCCGCCAGCCAAAACGGCAGCCAGAACGGCAGCGCCGCGAAGAGTGTTTTGATCTCCGCCCTCGACGACGGCGGCTACGATGAGATGAACGTCGGCGACATCACCAAGAACCTCGACAGCCTCTCCGAGGACGAACTCAAAAAAGTTCGCACGTACGAGAAGCGCCACAAGAACCGCGACACCCTCGTCGAGCAGATAGACCGCAAGATCAAAGCAAACTCGTAGGCGAGAACCAAGCCTGATCATCAGGAATTAGCCGGGGCCGGGGATTTATCCCCGGCCCTTCTTCATGCGTCTCCGAGCCACCTCGCAAAAAAGCTCCGGCGGAATGCCTGACATCGAAGTTCATAAGTATTGAGCCACCCCGTCGGCGAGGCTCCATTCGGCGAGCATGGCCTGTGTGGGAAGTATTTCCTGATGCCTGAAACCTGCGGCCTGAAGCCCGGATCGCGGAAGGATCGACCTCGCGCAACCCACCGTGGCATGGAATATGCCCGATCACCTCCGAGTCCCATCCATCTCCGCCGAAGGGCCGACGCGCCATCGGCGAGCCCCCCGAAGCCTTCGCCCGGTTCCAGCGTCATGGGCGGATCGTCTCCGGCGAGGATACGGTCGCCGGGTCGCCTCTATGTGGACATCGGGGCGCGGGATGCGCGCGGCAGCGAACCGTGCGAAGTTCGATCCACTCGTCGGCGACTATCCGGGCCGATCCATCCGCGAGCCGATTTGGGGTCGCCCGTGCTCCGTGCCATTGACCGGGTTCCGAACGTCCCTCCGAAACTCGCTATGGTGAGCCTCCCGGCTCCGAGGCTCCCGGCTCCGGGGGCGGCTCTTCGGCCCGCGCCTCGCCGGAAGGAGGCTCCCACTGCGGGGATTCCCCCATGGAGCCGATGTACACCCAGCCGCCGCGGCCCTCTTCGACGAGGGTGTCCGCCTCGCTGACTATCCTCGAATACTGCGCGTCGGCGGGGATCGCCCCTCTCCTCGCCGCCTCCGAAATACCCGCCGCGCTCCTGTCTTCCATCCCACTTATGATGCTGTCGAACATCTCTCCTCCTTCCGCTTCCCGAACTTCGCATAGTATCCCACGCCGCGCCCTCGACGCGCTTTCACCCCCACCGACCCTCCGGACGCAAATTCTCTATCTCACCCTCGAAAAGCTCGACGAAGCCGTTTCCGGTGCGAAGAACCAAAGCCCCCTCGCCCGTGACATCCACCGCCTCGCCTTCGAGAGCCTCGCCGAGACGAACCACACGCACCCGCCTGCCGAGGGTGCAATTGAGAAGCCTCCAGTCGGCGAGAACACCCTCGAACGCCTCGATGCGCCCGAACTCCCTCTCCAAACCTCCCAGAATTCCACCAAGAATATCCACCATCGCCATGTCGCGCCCGAGTTCCCGGCGAAGCGTCGTGGCTCGGTCGTCTTCCACGCCGAGGTCTTCCACGTCGAGGTTCGCGTTCAATCCGACGCCGAGGATGACGAAGTCGAGGTCGCGGCCCCTCTCGAGGCTCGACTCGGCGAGGATCCCGCATATCTTCCGCCCGCCCACGAGAAGGTCGTTCGGCCACTTTATCTCCGCCCCCGCGCCGAAGCCCCGGAGAGCCTTCGCCACCCCGACCGCAGCGGACTGCGTTATGCGCGGCGCGAACCTCGCCTCGAACGCCGGACGAAGTACGAGCGACATCCAAAGCCCGCCCGCCGGAGAACCCCACAAACGCCCGAGCCTCCCCCGCCCGCCAGTCTGGATGCGCGAGGCGACGAGCGTCCCATCCGAGGCGCCGTCCTTCGCAAGCTCCCTCGCCCTCGCCTGCGTCGAGCCGATCTCCGCATGAAGCTCGACGGCGCGGGCGAGCGGGCTTCCGATGGAAAGAACATCCCCCTCGCCCAGCCAGCCGGCCCCGCCCTCGTATCGCATAAGCCGGAGCATATCCAAAAAGCCGGGCTGCGGCGACAACGCATCGTCCGCTGGTAAACTCACGTCCGGGATGAGCGAGGGAATCGGCACCGGCATACAAAGGCGCAACCACGAGCTTTCCGTGCTAAACGCCATCGCCCGCGAGCTAAACCGCTCGGTGAACTTGAGCGACGCCCTCGACTTCACCCTCTCCGAGGTCGCGGAATTATTCGACCTTTCGACGGGTTGGATCTGGCTGATGGAAGACTCCGGAGCGTACCTCGCCGCAACCCGGAACCTCCCGCCCACACTCGCCGAGAACTCCCGCCTCCTCGACGGCTCCTCGTATTGCTATTGCCTCGACACATTCAAAAAAGGCGACCTCGAAGGAGCCGCCAACGTGAACGTCGTAAGTTGCAGCCGTCTGAAAAACCTCATGCACGAAGCCGACGGCCTCCGATACCATGCCTCCATCCCACTCTATTCCAGCGAAAAGAAGCTCGGCGTAATGAACGTCGCGAGCACCGACTGGCGAAGCCTCTCCACCGAGGATCTCCAGCTTTTGTACACCATCGGCGACCTCCTCTCCATCGCCGTCGAAAGAGCGCGCCTCTTCGCCGAAAGCGCCCGCTTCGGAGCATCCGAGGAAAGGAACCGACTGGCGAGGGAGATCCACGACACCCTCGCCCAAACCCTCTCCGCGACCACTTTGCAACTCGAATCCGCCGAAGCGATGCTCGACGCGGACGCGCCGGACAAGGCCCGCGCCCCCCTCGCCCGCGCCCTCGCGCTCACGCGGAGCAACCTCGACGAAGCCCGCCGCTCCGTCCTCGACCTCCGAGCCGCCCCCCTCAAAGGGCGACCCCTCGCCGAAGCATTGAAAGTCCTCGCCGAACGCTGGGAGAGCGAGCAAAAAAACGTGTCCGCCCGCTTCATCCCCGTCAACGGGGCGCACCCGATGCCGCCGAGCGTCGAGGCCGCTTTATACCGCATCTGCCAGGAAGCCCTCACGAACGTCTCCCGCCACGCCGAAGCCTCCCGCGCCACCATCCACCTCGTTCTCGCCCCGCAGTCCGCCCGCCTCACCGTCGAGGACGACGGGGACGGATGCGCCGAAGCCGCCGAAACCCCCGGTCGCCACGGCCTCACTGGAATGCGCGAGCGGGCCGAACTCCTCGGCGGAACGTTCGCGTTCACGAGCGCCGAGGGCGAGGGAGCCAAAGTGGAAGTCGAAATACCATTGGAAAGCAAATGACCGAGACCATAAAGATCCTCGTCGCCGACGACCACCCGATGCTCCGCGAAGGACTCGCCGCCGTCCTCTCGACCCGCCCCGACTTCGAAGTCGCAGGCGAAGCGAAGGACGGAAATGAGGTCGTCCGGCTCGTGAAAGACCTCTCGCCCGACGTCATCCTCCTCGACCTCGAGATGCCGAACATGGACGGCGTCGAAGCATTGGAAACCCTCCAAAAAGAAGGAGTCGGAGCGAAAGCCATCGTCTTCACCGCGTACGACACCGACGAGAGGATACTTGGCGCGCTGAGGGCCGGGGCGAAAGGATACCTTCTCAAAGGCTCCTCCCGAAAGGACATCTTCGGCGCCATCGAGGCCGTCGCCTCCGGAGGTTCTCTCCTCGGCCCGGACATAACGAACCGCCTCCTCGCGAGCATGAGAAACGGCCCCCTCGAAACCCTCACCCCGCGAGAAACCGAAGTCCTCCGCCTCCTCGCGAAGGGAATGCCGAACCGCCACATAGCGAGCGAACTCTTCATAAGCGAGCGCACCGTGAAGTTCCACGTATCCTCGCTCCTCGCCAAGCTCGAAGCCGAGAACCGCACCGAAGCCGTCGCCGTCGCCCGCGAAAAGAATCTTCTTTAAAGAGCCTCCCGCGCCCCCGGTTCGCATACCCCGACCGGAACGGCATTCGTCCACTCCCGGCGCATTCTCGAACCCCTCTCCGCACGCGCCTCCCGTCCTTTCGTACAGCCCCGGAAACCGACCCGTCGTCCGATGGCGAAAGACCCTCGGCGGGGCATCATTCAGTCAAGCGAAAGAAGGAGGAGCAATGGAAGCCGGAAGCGAAGCGAGGAACACGAGGATCGCCGATGGAGGAATCGCATGGCGGAGATTGCCTCTCGCGGCACTCGTAGCCGCGGCCGCCGCGAGCATCGCCAACGTACTCGTACTTTTCGCGGCCTCGGGGGCGGGCTTCATTACGCGAGATGTCCTCGTGCCGACCGCGGGCGGAGAGTCGCCCATAACGACGGGGATGGTCGTCGCCTCCTCGGTCGCCGGGGCTGTCGCGGCCACGGCCGTCTTCGCCGGGATCGGGCTGTTTGCGCGGCGCCCGATGAGGATTTTTCGGATTGTTTCGGTCGCGGCGCTCGCGCTTTCGTTCGCGATGCCGCTCACCCTCGCCGCCCCGGTTCCGATGATCCTCTCCCTCGAAGCCATGCACATAGTCGCGTGGGCCGCGGTCGTCGGGATCCTCACCACGCTGCCGCGCCGAAAAGAAGGAGGAACGCGATGAACGAGAGGCTTTTGGAAATGCTCGAAGAGGAAGTCCTCGGCTGGCCCGGGGTGTGGAGGAAGAGGGACGAGGACGGCCCCGGAGGCGTCGGCGTCACCGGGTATCGGTACGGGAAGCCGCAGATCGGCCACGTCCACGACGAGGGACACGCCGACTTCTCATTTCCGAAGACGCTCCGGGACGAACTCATCGAAGCCGGAAAGGCGATGCCGCATCCCGCGTTCCCGAACAGCCGCACGGTCGTGAGCCTCGACATACGCAGCGAGGACGACCTTCCGAAGGCCGTCGAACTCTTCCGCATGAACTACGAGCGGATAAGGGAAGCGCTCGAGCGGAAGGAGCGGTCGCGGTGAACGCGGAGCTTTTGGCGAAGTTCGAGGCCGAGGTTCTCGGGTGGTCGAGCGTGGAGAAGGAGACGCGCGAGGACGGAATCGTCGGGGATGGCGAGGCCGCCATATACCGTTTCGGAAAACGGCACATCGGCCACATCCACCACGACGGCGTCGCCGACATCGAGCTCACGCGGGAGGTTCGGGACGGGATCGTCGCCTCCGGACGCGCCGAACCGCACCGTGGCGGATTCCCGAAGGTCGTGAGCTTCCGGATAAAGACCCCGGAGGACATCCCCGAACTCGTCGAACTCTTCCGCATGGGATACGAACGCGCGGAAGCCGCCGCCGAACGAAGAGCCGGACACACGAACCTTCGAAGGGAGAACATCTCATGGAAAAAGTGATTCCCAAACTCCACGCATCGAAGCCCGAAGCGCTCGGCTTCGGGCCGTCGCTCGAGATCCGGGCATACCTCCTCGAACGAGATGGCGGGAACCTCCTCATATACCGCTCGGAGAATATCGAACGCGACGCGGAGGAGATAAACGTACTCGGCGGCGTCTCACGCCAGTTTTTGAACCACCACCACGAAGCCTCCCCCGCCACCGAGCGGGTGTCCGAAATCTTCGGCGCGCCGCTCCACATCCACGAAGCCGACGCGGAGGCGGCTTCGGAGATCGCCAAAGTGAACGAGACTTTCTCCGAGCGGCACATACTCGGCGACGACTTCGAGGTCATCCCCACTCCGGGACACACGGAGGGCGCGACCGCGTTTTTGTGGGACACGGGCGAGCGTCGCGTTCTTTTCACCGGGGACACGCTCTTCTTCGGTCGTCGGGGATGGCGGGCGGCGGTTCTCGACGGCGTCTCCGACCGGGAGAAGTACATCGAGAGCATGAAACTCATCCGCTCGCTCGACTTCGACCTCGTCGTGCCGGGCATCGCCGCCGAAGGCACGCCGTTTTACGAGTTTACGGAAAAAGCCGAGGCCGAGCGGCGCATTGACGAGATCCTCGTCCGCCTCCGGCGCGGCGAGGATGGGTGAGGCGGCATGAGCATTTTCACGGAAGAGGGGATCTCATACCTCGACGGCGGCGGCCTCCTCGGACGGCTCGCGACGGTCGGACGGGACGGTACGCCGCACATCACCCCCGTGGGCTTCTCCCGGAGCGGCGACACCATACATATCGGGGGATACGACATGGCGAAATCGAAGAAGTTCCGCGACATCGCGGACTCGGGGCGGGCGGCCTTCGTGGTGGACGACGTTCTCAGCAAATCGCCGTGGCGACCGCACGGCATCGAAGTCCGGGGACGGGCGGAGGCCGTGGACGGGGAGCGTCCCTTCATCCGCATCCACCCCGAACGCATCGTTTCGTGGGGACTCTCGAAAGGAAAAGGCCGAGACGCCCGCTCCGTCGGATAGGAAGGAAACGCATGCACGACTTCATGCTCGAAATGGAGAGAGAGCGCCGGGGGCGCCTCCTCGAAGAAGCGCGGATGAGCCGCATGAGGAAATCGCTTCGGAGGCGGAAACCCGGCCTCACGGAAGACCGATTCGCGGCCTTCGCGAAAGAACTCGGGCGCGACGCCGAACGACTCTTTCGCGGCCTCGCGAAAACCGGAACGAAAGAAAGGAAAAGAAATGTCTGAGAATTCTCGCACGGCCCTCATAACCGGAGCCTCGCGCGGCCTCGGCCTCGCGCTCGCCAAACGCCTCGCTGAAGACGGATGGAACCTTCTCATCGACGGACGAAACCCCGAAGCGCTCGACGCGGCGACGGCGGAGCTTTCCGAACTCACGACCGTCGCGGCGATCACGGGAGACGTATCCGACAAAGCGCACCGGGACGCGCTCGCCGAAGCCGTCCGAAACTCCGGCGGCCTCGACCTTCTCGTGAACAACGCGAGCATCCTCGGCCCGAGTCCGCGGCCCGAGCTTATAGAGTACCCGCTCGATGCGCTCGAAGAGGTGTACCGGGTGAACGTGTTCGCGCCGCTCGCGCTCGTTCAGGCGGTGAAAGGCTCTTTGAATCCCGAAGCGGCGATCGTAAACATAACGAGCGACGCGGCGGTTCAAAATTACGAAGGGTGGGGCGGGTACGGGTCGAGCAAAGCGGCCCTCGAACAAATATCGAACATCCTCGCCGCCGAGATGCCGCATCTTCGAATATACGCTCTCGACCCCGGCGACATGCGTACGAGGATGCACGAGGAAGCCTTCCCCGGCGAGGACATAAGCGATCGGCCCCTCCCCGAAGCGAGCGTGCCGGAAATAATGCGCGTCATCGAGAGCGACCTCCCGAGCGGAAGATACGAGGTCCGAAATTTGCCGGGCGACTCGCGGGGAATACGCGAACTTCGCGTCGCCGTCACCGCCGACGACTTCGAGGCGGCGAGGGTTTTTTATGAAGAAGGACTCGGGCTTCCGGTCGTGGACGAGTGGGCGAGGGAGGATGGCTCGGGCGTCATCTTCTCCGCTCCGACGACGACGGTGGAGATCCTCGACCGGAGGCAGTCGGAGTTCGTGGACGAGGTCGAGGCGAAGGGGCGGGCCTCCTCCGGCCACGTCCGGCTCGCCGTGGAGGCCAGGGATGTGGTCGAGGCCGCCGCCGCGCTGCGAAAGGCGGGCGCGAAGATGGTCGGACAGTCCGCCGTCGAGACGCCGTGGGGCGACGAGAACATGCGTCTCGAAACCCCGGACGGTTTGCAAATCACGCTCTTCCGCCCCGTCGAAGAAAAGGAGGCGGTTCGATGAACGCCCTCGAACTCGTGGACGACATGGTTTTCGAGCCCCTCGACTTCGAGCTTCCCCGCGAACTCGAAGCATCCGAGCCGCCGGAGGCTCGCGGCCTCGCCCGCGACGAGGTGAGAATGATGGTCTCGAATTCCGACGGGAGAATCGAGCATCGGTCTTTCCGGGATCTCCCCGGACTCCTCTCCCCCGGCGACCTCGTCGTCATAAACACGAGCGGCACGATGAACGCCGCAATATCGGCGGAACGCGGAGACGGAACCCCGACGGAGCTTCGCCTCTCCACGAAGCTCCCGGCGGGATTGTGGACGGTCGAGCTTCGCCGAAAATTCGAGGGCGACACCGAGCCGTTCTTCGGCGCGGAGTCGGGGGAGGAAATCTCCCTCGCGGGCGGCGGAAAAGCGACGCTTCTCGCGCCGTATGCGGGGATCGAACGCGGAGTGAGGTTGTGGGTGGCGAGCCTCGAACTCCCGGCGACGCTCGACGAGTACCTCGGACATCACGGCGAACCCATCCGGTACGGGTACGTGAAGGAAGGATGGCCGATACATTACTACCAAACCGTGTACGCGACCGAGGCCGGGAGCGCGGAGATGCCGTCCGCCGGAAGGGCGTTCACCCCCGAACTCATCACGCGCCTCGTGGCGAAGGGCGTGCATGTCGCGCCGCTCGTCCTCCACACCGGGGTGGCGAGCCTCGAAGACGACGAGCCGCCGTACGAGGAATACTTCCGCGTCCCGCAGGAAACCGCGAGACTCGTGAACTCCGCCCGCGACGCCGGAAAGCGAGTCCTCGCCGTCGGAACGACCGTCGCGCGGGCGATGGAGAGCGTCGCCGACGAGTCGGGAACCATCCATCCCGGCGAGGGATGGACGGATGTCGTCATAACGCCAGAGCGTGGAATATGGGCGGTGGAGGCGATGCTCACAGGCCTCCACGAGCCGCGCTCCTCGCACCTCTCGATGCTCGAAGCGATGGCGAGCCGGGACACCCTCGAAGCCGCGTACCGGGAGGCTTTGCGAGAAGGATACCTTTGGCACGAGTTCGGCGACCTTCATCTTTTGAAGGCTTCAGGCGACAGGCATCGGGTTTCAGGCAATGCGTCGGCGATGCTCGGCGACGAGTCTGAAGCTGCGCCGTTTGTCGAATCGGTGCCGTAGCGAATGAGCGAGGCTCGAACAGGTTTTCCTGAAGCCTGAAACCCGAAGCCTGAAACCGACGAGCGAAGCGAGTCAAAGAGACACGAGTCCGAAGTGGGCGCCGCGGCTGACGGCTCCGGCGCGGCTCGACACGTCGAGCTTCGCGAAGATCGAGGAGAGGTGGAACTTGACGGTGTGTTCGCTTATGTAGAGTTCGCGGGCGATCTTTCTGTTCGAGAGTCCTTCGGCGAGGAGGGCGAGGACTTCGCGCTCGCGGGCGGTGAGAGGCTCCGGCGGGGCTTCGCCTCCGAGTCCTTCGGCCATCGAATCGGCCATTTCCTCGGCGAAATCCCTCGGGAGGACGGCGAGGCCGTTGGCGGCGGAGATGGCGGCGGCCCCGATCTCCTCCGGCGTCGCGTCGGGCGGAAGGATTCCCCACCCGAACGGGGAGGCGGCTCGGAGCCACGAGAGGGTTCGATCCCCGTCGTCGGTGAGGATGACGAAGGCGAGGCTCGGGTATCCTCCGGCGGGCGCGGCTCCGAGGTTCTCCTCGCCCGCCGCGACGATGACATCCGCGCCCCGCAACGCGGCGACGCCGTCGGGAAGAAACCCGGCCTCCCCGACAACGACGAAGAGTTCCGGGTCGAGCATGGAGCGAAGCCCCGAACGGGCGACGGGGGTCGGGGCGACGATGTATGTCGGGGTCTCCGCCATCGAGTTTCGGCCTTTCGCCCGGCTATGCTTTCGTTACGTCCTCCGTGCGACCTCTACCGCGAGCGCCGTCACATTGCCGCCGCGAAGGACTTCGAGCTTCGCTTCGGTTCCGGCGCTTCCGAGGAGCGAGAGGAGGTCTCCGGCGTCCTCGACACCCTCGCCATCGAGGCGGAAGAGGATGTCCCCGACCATCGCCCCGCCCCGATCCGCCGGGCTTTCCTCCTCGACCCCGACGATGAGAAGACCGAGCGACTGTCCGGTGCTTTCGCGCTGCGAAGAAGGAAGATCCACCGTCTGCGTGAGGATGCCGAGGTATCCGGGCTTCGCGCCGCTCTCCATCCTCTTCGCGGCCTCCCACGCGACGGCGGCCGGGACGGCGAACGTCGCGCCGCGCATCGGGAGCGCGGCGATTATGCCGAGTACGCCGCCGCGAGCATCGAGGAGCGCGCCCCCCGACATCCCCGGATAAAGGGCCGCGTCGGACTGGATGGCGTTCGCGACGCGCCTCCCGCCTCGTCCGCCGCGCCGCTTTCCGCGGAACGGGCCGGGGAAGGAGCCGATTCCACCGACGACGCCGAGGGACGCTTTCACGTTCCCGCTCCGCGCCGAGCGACCGACGGCGAGGGAGATCTCCCCGACGCGGGCCTCGCCCGAGGCCGGGGCCGCCGCCGGAGCTTCGAGCCCCTCGACCCGGAGGAGCGCGACGCCGCTCGCATGGTCGCGCCCGATGAGGCTCGCCTCCAAAGACCGCCCCTCCCCGAGCGAAACCCCGATACCCTCGTCGCGCTCGATGGCGTGGGCGGAGGTCACGACGAGACCCGGCGCGTACACCACGCCGCTCGACGGACGACGCCTTCCTCCTCGCACGCTGACGATCGAGGCGGCGGCCTTCTCCACCGCGTCCGCCGTCGCCTCCGAGAGCGCGGCGAGGGCCGAAGTTCCTTCACTTTCCATGTTCGTTCTCCCATGTTCGTTTGCCAGTGGAGAGAATGTATCCCCGACCCCGGAGACGGTCATCGCCCGTATGGGTGGTTTCCGGCCCGGACGAACGGGCGGCTTCGGTCTTTTTAGTTCTCAGTTTTCAGTTCTCGGTTTTTAGCTGAGAACCGAGAACTGAAAACTAAGAACCGGAGCGGAGCCGGAGGCGAAGCGACCTCACCACTCGATCGGGCGTCGGTCGCGGAAGAACCCCCCGGTCGGGCCGTTGTTTGGCAACGTCGCGGCCCACACGGGGGTGTCGGCTCCTTCGGAGACGGGGCGCGACGCGCTCTCGGTTCCCATGTCGGTCCGAACCCATCCGGGGCATACCGAGTTGACGAGGATGCCCGTGCCGCGAATCTCGGAGGCGAAGATGCGCGTGAGCGCGTTCAAACCCGCCTTCGAGACGCGGTACGCCGGGGAGCCTCCGCCCATGTCGTTGATCGCCCCGAGGCCGCTCGATATGTTCACGATGCGCCCGTATCCATCCTCGCGCATGAGCGGTATCGCCGCTTCGGTCAAACGCCAAGCCCCGAGGAGGTTCGCCTCCAGAGCGTCGCGGACGCGGTCGAGGTCGGCCTCGATGCCGCTTTGTCCGCGGTCGTTGGCGACCCCCGCGTTGTTCACGAGGACGTCGAGCCGTCCGAACTCCTCGCGGACGGAGGAGACGAGATCGTCCACGCTCTTTTGATCCGTCACGTCGAGACGGCGGACGTGGACTTCGCCGGAGAGTTTTTCGGCGGCTTCGCGGCCCTTCCCTTCATCGCGGGAGCCGAGGAGGACAACGAGTCCTTCGTCGGCGAGTTGGCGGCACACCTCGAGTCCGATGCCCCGGTTTCCACCGCTTACGAGCGCGACGCGCTTTTCGTCCATGAGCTTCCCTCCTGTTTCAAATTTGCGAATTCGCCCGGCCTCTCCATGCTACACGACGACCCGCCCCGCAGCGTAAAACCCCGAGCAAGCCCTCGGCTCAACGTGGCGCGGCCATTCATCCAGAGTCCGCCGACCGGGTTCCATCGTTTACGGGTTCGTGAGATTCATGGCAGCGGATGGAAGCCCCTCACGGCACTCAAAGACGCGAAGCGATCACCCCGCTTCCGCATGAACCCGGAAAGAGCGGCTCTTCGCCACCGCGAGGCTCCGTATCATCTCCGGACGGCCTCGAACGCGGTCGCCACCGCCTCCTCCGGCGAGGATGCCGAAATTACGTGTTCGCCGAGTTCCCAACTCGAAAGAGCGACGACCGGACGACCCACCTTCTTCGCGAACCCGATCTCCGACAAGGTTCCATATTCCCCGCCGACCGCGACGACCGCGTCCCCCGAACACACGACCGCGAGGTTCCTCGCCTCCCCGATCCCCGCCGCGACCGAGTACGAGAGATACTGATTCGCCCGCCTCCGATCCCCATCCGGCAATATGCCGATGGCGACGCCTCCGGCCTCCGAAGCGCCACGGGCCGCCGCCTCCATAACCCCGGAAAGGCCGCCGCAAACCACAACCCCACCACGCTCCGCCACAAGCCGTCCGACTTCGCGGGCTTTTTCATAAAGAGCTTCATCCGCCTCGCCCGCCCCGACGACGGAGATGTACGAACCACTCATGCTCGCTTCGCCTTCGCCCGTTTCGGGAGCCGCGCGCTCCGCGTTCCGCTTTCGCCCGCTTCGGGAGTCGGGTCGTTCTTGACCCGCTTTTCCGCGAAGCCTCCGCCATCCCGCCCGACGAACTCTCGCTGGACTCGACCGGGGCTTCGGAGGCACACGCTTTGTCGCTCCGCCGTCTTTCCCCGATTCCCGAAACAAGCGAAGCCAAAGGCGAAGCGAGTGCCTCCCGAAGCGAGCGGGGAGGAACGCGGAGCGACGCGACCCCCCGACTCCCGGCGAGCGAAGCGAGCACGACCGAAGGGAGCGACCCGATTCCGCATCACATAGCCGGATATCGGTCTATTTGCCCGAGGACGTATCGGAGGAGATGCACCGATCCGTCCTTGCTTAGCGGCTCGTTCCAATTTCCGCACTTCGGGGATTGGATGCACGCCGGGCATCCACGCTCGCACGGGCAGCGCGTGACGACCCCGAGGGTGTCGCGGGCGAGGGGGCCGAACGCCTCGAAGCCCCGCCGCGAGATGCCGACCCCGCCCGGATATCCGTCGTACACGAAGATCGTCGGGAGGGTCGTCTGGCGGTGGGCGGGGGTGGAGAGGCCGCCGATGTCCGCCCGGTCGCACATCGCGAAGAGCGGGAGAAGCCCGATCATGGCGTGTTCCGCAGCATGGAGCGCGCCCCCGAAGCTCTCGAAGCTCGGCTTCGCGCCGCGCGGGATGGGCGGGAGCGTGATCCACATCGCCTGAGTTTCGAGAACCACGTCCGGCATGTCGAGCGGGAACACCCCGACCTCGCGCTCGTCGGCGACTTGTATTTTCTTGTAATGCGTCACGGTGTCCGTGGTGCTCACGCGGCCCCAATGGAGCGTCGCCCCGTTCGCGAGCGGGCGTTCATCGAGCTTCTCCAAAATCTCCACGTCCGTCTCCACCCTCGGGCGGGTATGGAATTTATTCGGGACGCGGCGGACGATGGCGCGATGGGAGTGGAAGTCGAGGTCTTTTATCTCGTATGCGTTGCCGCGGTGGAGGTACGTCGCGCCGGGGTGGAGTTCCCTCGGGGCGCGGGAGGCTTCGGCGGTTCCGATGAGCTCGCCTTCGCCGTCGGCGATCATGACCGTCTCCGACGACGCCGAACGGAGGGATATTTTCCTCGCCGGAGGGTCGCCCCCGGCGTACACGAGCCGTTCGCCGCTCTCGACGAGGGAGCCGTCGTCCATCAAATTCTTCGCCACCCGTCCGAACTCCGGCCCGAAGAAGACTTCATCCGACGCTTCGAGCGGGGCTTCGTGGGCGGCCGCGAGGAGGTGCGGCCCGAGGATGTACGGGTTCTCCATCGTCACCCGCGCCGCTTCCACTCTTCGGCCAAGCACCCTTTTCGGGTTCTCGAAGAGGAATTGGTCTAGGGAGTCGCGTCCGGCGATGTACACGGCGAGCGACGGGTCTTCGCCGCGTCCGGCGCGTCCCCATTGCTGCCATATGGAGGCGACGGAGCCGGGGTATCCGCAGCATACGACCGCATCGAGGGAGCCGACGTCCACGCCGAGTTCGAGGGCGTTCGTCGAGACGACGCCGAGGAGGTCGCCGTGGAAGAGTCTTTGCTCGATGTCGCGCCGCTCCTTCGGGGTGTATCCGGCGCGGTATGGGGAGATCTTCTTAGCCCCGTCCACGCCGAGTCGGTCGGCGGCGTATCGGTATATGAGCTCCGCCGCCTTCCGCGTCCTCGCGAACGCGATCGTCCGCACCCCCGATCCGACGAGGGAGGCGAAAACTTGCGCCCCCTCGGTGAGGATGCTCCGGCGGCTTCCCTTTTCCTTGTCGGTGAGAGGGGGGTTTCGGAAGATCACACGTCGCGGGCCGGAGGAGGCGCCGTCCTCGTCCACGAGCGAGAAGGGGACGCCGATCAAACTTTCTGCGAGTTCTTGCGGGTTCGCGATCGTCGCGCTCGTGAGGACGAAGCGGGGGTTCCCTCCGTGCATCCGGGCGACGCGCCGGAGCCGCCGAAGCACCGCCGCCGCGTGCGAGCCGAAGACCCCGCGCAAAACATGGGCCTCGTCCACCGCGACGATCTCCAAATTCTTCAAAAAGTTCGCCCACGAGTCGTGGTTCGGAAGAACCCCGATATTGAGCATGTCCGGGTTCGTAAGGACGACGTTCGCCTTGCGCCGGATGTCGGGCCGGATGGCCCTCGGCGTGTCGCCGTCGTATGTGGCCGGATGGACTCCCGGCAGCTTGTACGATTTAATCTTCCCGAGTTGATCCTGCGCCAAAGCCTTCGTCGGATACAAAAACAAAGCCCGGCTCTTCGGACTCCGAAGCGCGTTCTCGAAGGCCGGAACTTTATAGCAAAGCGACTTCCCGCTAGCCGTCGCGGTCGCCACCACGATGTTCTCGCCGGAACTCACGCGCTTGTATGCTTCCCTTTGATGAGAATAAAGTTTCTCCACGCCTTCGCGTGAGAGGGCTTCGACCAGTTTGGGGTGAAGCTCCGGGAGATCCACCAAACTCGGCGGACGCGGCGGTATGCTCGCGACCGTCTCGCCGATGGATTCCACGGCGCGGCGGCTCATCCCGGCGAGCGGGGAGGCGTTCTTTCGAGGCTTTGTTTTCGGGTTCAATTTTCCATCCGTGGTCGCCGTCTTCGGATGTTCGGACGGACTATATCTCGCGTCGTCCGGCGAAGGCCCGCCCGAGCGTCACCTCGTCGGCGTATTCGAGGTCGCCGCCGACGGGAAGCCCGCTCGCGAGGGCCGTTACGCGAACCGGGAAATCCTCGACCTCGCGAGAGATGTACATCGCCGTCGCCTCGCCCGTGGTGTTCGGGTTCGTCGCGACGACGAGCTCCTTTGTGCCTTCGTCCTTCACCCGCTCGACGAGTTCGGCTATGCGGAGGTCTTCCGGCTCGACGCCGTCGAGGGGGGAAAGCGCTCCGCCGAGGACATGGTAAAGGCCGCGGTACTCCGCCGTGCGCTCGATCGGGCCGATGTCGTACGGGTCTTCGACGACGCATATGACGGAGGCGTCGCGTCTCGGATCGCGGCATATGTCGCATTCCTCGGCCTCGGTGAGATTGAAGCACCGTCGGCACGGCTTAATCTTCTCTTTCACTTCGCGGAGGGCTTCGGCGAGGCCGAGGGCATCGTCGGTTTTACCGCGGATGATGTGGAAGGCGATCCTTTGCGCGCTTCTCGGGCCGATGGACGGGAGCTTCGAGAGTTCGGTGATGAGTTTTTCTACGGGGCGGGCGTACGTCGCCAAAGAGCCTCGCTACATCCCCGGAAGGTTCAGCCCGAGGTCGCCGAGGCCGCCGGTGATGCCGCCGAGGCGCTGCGAGGCGAGTTCTTGGGCGCTCGTGAGAGCCTCGTTCACCGCCGCCTGGACCATATCCTGCAGCATCTCGACATCGTCCGGGTCGAGGACCTCCGGGTCTATTTCTATCGAAGTCAGCTCGAGGCCGCCCGTCATCGTCGCCTTCACCGCGCCGCCGCCCGCGCTCGCCGTGACGGTCTCTTTGGCGAGTTGCTCTTGGGCTTCCTGCATTTGCTGCTGCATTTGCTGGACTTGGGCCATCATTTTGTTCATGTTCTGCCGGGCCATGCTTTAATTCCCCTTTTCCTCGTCGAGGTCGAACCGCGCCTGAGCCATCTCGAAGACTTCGCGCTGATCGCGGATTATATCATCGTCGTTTCCACCCCCCGCCATCGGCGAAGCCGATTCGGGCGGAGCCGACGGAGAGTTTCGAACTTCGCCGCCGGACTCGCCCGCCTCGTCATGAGAGGCTTCCTCCTCGCGCCCGACCGACGCCTCCGGTTCCGGCATCGGCGCTTCCTCGGGCGGATTTTCGGGTGGTGGATCGGGGACCGGATACTCCTCGCGGGGAGATTCTTCGCGAACGGCTTCGGCGGGATGGGGGGAAGGCTTCCCGGAGGAGCCGCTTCCGGAGGCGACTTCGAGGCGTGGCTTTATGCCGAACTTCGCTTCGAGGACTTCGGTGAGGTGGTCGAGGTGCTTCCGTTCCTGCGCCATCTTGACGTGGAAGCTCTCCTCGCCGGGGAAGACGAGCCGCAAAACCTCCCCGTCGAAGCCCTCGAGGCGGGCCTCGCCGTACACCGCCGCCGTGAGAGCCTGCCGGCGGCGTTTCAATTCCTGCATGACGTTCGCCCACTGAGACGCGAGATCCAAACCCCCGCCGGACGAAGCGGAAACTTCCGGCCCGGAGGCTTCCCGCGTTCGCGGCGCATCCTCCCGAATCTCCGGGCCACGCATATCCGGCTCCAAACCGGGTACGGCCTCTTCCCCGCCACGCTCCGGTTCGATTTGCCCCAGCCTCGGGTCGGAGGCGGCGTCCTCTTCGCCAGCCTCCGCCTCGAAACGCCTCGGCGGCGCTCCCTCTTCGGCGGGCTTCGGCGAGTCGGCCCCTCCTTCATCGCGCTTCTCCGGTTCGGCTTGCTTCGGCTCCGAGGAGGCTGCCTCTCCGGCTGCCTCCGGTTCACCGGACGCATCCTCGATGGAACCCGATCCCCCGCCCGAACGATGCTCGACCGATGCCTCGGCTCCGAGCGTCCGAACGGGCTGCGAAGGCGGTCGGGACGAAGCGAAGCCCCCGTTCCCGGCGGCCATTTCGAGCGATTCGAGGCGGCTCATGAGCGATTCGACCGAGGGTTCGGCGTAGTCGCGGGCGAGCTTCATGAAGCAAAGCTCGAGCTCGAGCTTCGCGTCTCCGCCGCGTTTAATCCGTCCGACGGCTTCCCCGAAGGCTTCGATCATCCGCACCGCCTCGGCGGTCGGGACGCGCCCGGACTGCTCTTCGAGCGAAGCCTTCTCATCCGCCCCGACTTCCGCCAGCGCGACCTCCGGCGCGTGGGGAAGGAGCATCAAATTCCGGAGGTGCGATATGAGTTCGGAGGCGAACTGCCCGAGGTCACGCCCCTCGTTCGAGAGGCGGTCGAGGTCGCGCAAAGCGTCGGCGGCTCGCCTCTCGGCGAGCGCGTCCACCGTCCCGAGGAGAGCCTCCGGCCCCACGTTTCCGAGAAGCTCCCGCACGAGGGCCGCCGTGACTTTCCCCTCTGAGAAGGATGAAAGCTGGTCGAGGAGTCCTTCCGCGTCCCGGAAAGAGCCGCCCCCGGCGCGGGCGATGACGGTGAGCGCTTCCGGCTCGGTCTCGATGCCCTCGGCCTCGGCTATCTCCCCGAGCTTCTCGGACAACGTTTCGATGGACGGGCGGCGGAAGTCGAAGCTCTGGCAGCGGCTTATGATCGTCGGGAGGACTTTGTGTTTTTCCGTCGTCGCGAGGACGAAGACGACGTGCTCGGGGGGTTCTTCGAGCATTTTGAGGAGCGCGTTGAACGCCTCGGTCGTGAGCATGTGTACCTCGTCAATGATGTACACCTTCGCCCGCCCGCCGACGGGCGCGAGGTTCACCCGGTCCCGAAGCTCGCGTATCTCGTCGATCCCACGATTCGAGGCGGCGTCCATCTCGACCACATCCATCGAGGAATTATTCACGATGGCCCGGCAGCTATCGCACTCGCCGCACGGCTCGGGAGTCGGGCCATTCACGCAATTGAGGCCCATCGAAAGAACCTTCGCCGAAGAGGTCTTCCCCGTCCCTCGCGGCCCGGAGAAAAGATAGGCGTGGGCGACGCGGTCGGTTTCGATGGCGCGTCGAAGGGTACGCACGACGGAGCCTTGTCCGGCGATCTCGCCAAAGCGCCGGGGCCGCCACTTCCGGTAAAGCGTGGTGTGCTTCATAAGTGGAAAGTTGGGACGCGGAAAATCACGCCGATAGTATAACGGACGATGCCCGCCTCAACGACGGGCGAGGTTATTGGTTGCTGGTTTTTCCCAAAAACCAGCAACCGCGAGCGGAGTGAGCAATAAACACCGCGCACCCCGCCTTCGACGGGACCGCCCCCGGCGAACTTCCGGCGCTTCGGCTCCGGTTTGGCTACCCCGAAAGCACATCCAGTTACCCGCTTAGTGCTGCCACCTCTCGGTTCTGACACGGTTCACGGGGCCGGATTGCCCGGGACCAAACCATCAACGCTTCCGCTCCGGCTTCCACCGAACGCAGACCGCCTCAGGCGGGGGATTCGGCCCTGCTAGGCGATCGCAGGTACAGGGCATCGCCAGCTCCCCGCTTAGCGCGGCGGGGAGAGTGTATCAGCCGAGGGGTGGCTTCGCCGCCGGGTCGCTCCGCGACCGTGTTCTTGGTTTTTGGTTGTTCGTTCTTGGCTAAAAACCAAAAACTAAGAACCAATAAGCGGAGCGGAGCGACTCGACCCTCCGTCCTTAAACGTTTAGCGCGCTCATGCCCGCTTCGTCGTACCTTTCCCCGGCGGCGGCTCCCTTCGGAGCGGCTTCGTCTATGCGGGAGAGGTCGGCGCTCGCGAGCTTCACATCGGTTGCTTTGGCGTTTTCTTCGAGGCGTTCGCGGCGCTTTGTGCCGGGGATGGGGGTGAGGTCGTCGCCTTGATGAAGGAGCCACGCGAGGGCGAGCTGCCCCGGCGTCACGCCCTTCTCGTCGGCTATTTCCTTTACGCGCTCTACGAGGTCGAGGTTTTTCTGGAAGTTCTCGCCCGTGAAGCGCGGGGAGGTGCGCCGGAAATCATTCTCGGCGAAATCGTCGGGACTCGTTATCTGCCCGGTCAAGAAGCCCCGTCCTAGCGGGCTGTACGGGACGAAGCCGATGCCGAGCTCGCGAGCCGTCGGGAGTATTTCGTCCTCGACGTCTCGGCTCCATAGCGAGTATTCCGTTTGGATGGCAGTTACGGGGTGGACGGCGTTCGCCTTCCGGATTGTGTCGGGCGCGGCCTCGGAGATGCCGAGGTAGCGGACTTTGCCCGCCTCCACAAGCTCCTTCATCGCGCCCCACGTCTCCTCGACGGGAGTATTCGGGTCTACGCGATGCTGATAATAAAGGTCTATGTGATCCACGCCGAGACGCTCGAGCGAAGCTTCCGCCGCTTTCCGCACATAGTCCGGCTTTCCGTTGACGCCGACGATGCCGCCGTCCTCGGTCCGCTCCATGCCGAACTTCGTGGCGAGAGCGACCTCCTCGCGGCGAGCCTTTATGGCCTTTCCCACGAGCCTCTCGTTCGAGAAGGGGCCGTACATGTCGGCGGTGTCAATAAAGTTCACGCCGAGGTCGAGGGCGCGGCCGATGGTGGCGATGGATTCGGCTTCGTCGCCCGTGCCGTAAAACTCGCTCATCCCCATGCAGCCGAGTCCGATCTCCGATACTTCGAATCCCTGCTTGCCGAGCTTCCGCTTGTCCATAAAATCTGTCTCCTTGAAAATCACGTCGAAAATTTCCAGCAACGAAAGCATGCTTGACCGGATCGAAGCCGCGCCAAACTATACGAAGAACCGTAAACGTGAACCTTCCCACCACGGAGATTCCCCCTTTCGAAAGACCCGGAGCCCCTTCTTCAGCACGCCGGGACGATAGTCGAAAGCAAAGTCCGGGCACCCGAGGAATACATCGGGGAGCCTCCATCCGGGAGGCGATGTCGGCGGTGCGCCGGATCGTCCTCGGCAACGTCCCCGAAGGCTGCGAGGAAGAGACGCTTCTTGGCAAGATCCCGCGCCGCGCCCGGAAGAAACCTGTGATGAGCACCCCTCTCTTCCGCGAGGGTGCGGCGGACGAAGCGTCCTATCGAGACGGACGGTTCCGACGGCGGCCCTCGCGTCGCGCCGTCGGGGAGCTCCTGTCTACCAGTTTTCCTGAGACAACGGAAAATCTTCGAGCTCGGCCTGGCGGAGTCTCCACGAAGGAAGGAACCGATGCATGAGGGCTTTGAACCGATCGCCGTGGCCTCGTTCGAGGAGATGCGCCATCTCATGCACGAGAACGTACTCCAGGCATCGGGGCGGCTTCTTCGCAAGCTCGGAGTTCAGCCAGATGCGACGCGCCCCCACGTTGCAGCTTCCCCACCGGGTTTTCATCCGCTTCACGCCCCACTCCGCGACGCTCACGCCCATCACCGGCTCCCACTTCCCCACGAGAGCGGGGATCTCGTCTTTGACATGACGACGGTACCAGTCGTTCAACGCCCGCTCGCGCGCGCCGAGATCCGCTCCGGGTCGCACGCTCATGCGGATGCGTTCTCCGGCCAGCGCGACGCGGGGCGCCCCGTCGCGCTCTTCGACTTCGAGGCGGTATCTCCTCCCACGAAAGTAATGGCTCTCCCCGCTGACCATCTCCCTCTCGGGCTGACGCTCGCTCTCCTCGAAGAGGCGCCGCTTTTTTCGGATCCACTCGAGCTTGGCCGCGAGAGCGAGACGCACCGCCTCATCGTCCATGCACCGAGGGGCGGACACCCTCACATCGCCGTCCGGGGGACGCACGCTCAAGTGGAGGTTCTTTATGTCCTTCCGAAGCACCTCCACCTCGATGCCGCCGATTTCCATCGAGTCGCTTTTGAGTTTGTTCATGCCGTCAGCAATGATACTCATGCTGGCTCTTCACGATGTCGAAGGTCTCGTCCGTGAGTCCATCCTCTCCGTCGAGGAGTTCTTTGATCGCGTAACGAATCTTGTTTTCTTTCATCGCGCTGCCGAGCCACTTCGCCCTGCGGCTGTCCATGACCGCCCGATGCACGTCGAGGATTCCACGGACGAGCATTATACAGACCGGACGAGATCCAAACCGGAACGCCGCATCGGCGCACGCCTCGACCATAGCGAAACGAAGCGAAGCCATCCTCACGAAAGCCGCGTCCTTCCGGTTGGAAGTTCTCGCATCATACCCCCTCCGGGAGACGGTACACTTCGGGCATGGAACGCACCGAAACAAGGATAGACCGGACACTCGTCGAGCGGGCGCGCGAAAGGGCGCGAGAGGAAGGCCGCGAGGAGTTCGATGTGATCGAGGACGCCCTCAAACGCTACCTCGACCGCGAGGAGACTTTCGGGGAGATCCTCGACGGGGTGGCCGAATGGCAACGCGAACACGGTGTGGAGCCGCTCTCCGAAGAGGAGGCAATGAGGATCGCCGTCGAGGAGCAACGCGCCCACAGGCGTGGCGAATAGCCCCGGACGGCTGCGAGCCGTCGTAGACCCGAACGTTCTCGTCTCGGCGTGGATCTCCCCTCACGGCTTTCCGCGCCGCATCCTCGACGCCGCCGACGCCGGACGCTTCGAGATGGTCGTCTCGAATCGGCTGCTCGCGGAACTCGCCGACGTTCTTTCACGCGAGAGGCTGCGACGGTACGGCCCCATGGAAAAAGCGCGGGCGCACATCCGACGAGCGACGCGGGCGGGCATCCACGTGGAGGTCGAGGGCGAACCGGAACGCCTCGTGCCGGACGACCCCAAAGACGACTATCTCGTGGCTCTCGCACGAGACTCCGGCTCCGACTGCCTCGTCTCGGGCGACCCGCACCTCGCGCGAACCCCGCCGGAAGCGGAACCCATCCCCGTCCTCACACCCCGCCAATTCGGGGAGCTTCTCGAAGAGAGAGATCGTTAGCCGCGTCCTCCCGTAAGAACTCCCTATCATCGCCCGCTTTATTTGCGGAACCTTCTCCCTCGTGGGACGAGTCCGTGGGAATTCTCTCCGCAGTGCGGAGAGAATCGTCGTCCGGGAACGCGCGGTGGGTGAATTTCCAGCGGTCGGCGCGGCTTGCGCCGCCGTATCTCACCCGTTCGCCGCCGAAAAACTATGCACGCAATCCGCGCGCCCACCCTCGCGCCTTCCGCGTCCATACGGGGCGCTCCGATTCCATACCCTCGCCCACGAGGCGCGTGAGCGATTCGGAAGAGACTTTCGCCGATGCGAGGAGGCGGCTTTCGGGGACTTTGGCGTAGTTTTCATCCCGGAGGGCGAGGATTTCCATTTTCTCGCCGTCGTGTCGCCACACTTCGGGGACTTTGAGGCGGGCGTATATGGGGAGCTTGCTCGACGAGGGGTTCGTTATGTCCACCTCGATGACGAGGTCGGGGGGCGGGTCGCCCTCATCGAGGGAGAGGCGGCGTTTTCCGCGCACCTTCGCGGCGTTCGGGGGGAAATAAAAGCTCGCGTCCGGCTCGAAGCCCCGAAGGATGTCCTCGCGTTTGAACGTCGTCGAGCGCGCGCTTACCACGTCCATTTCGAGTTCCATCGCGAGTTCGTTGACGAGCGACGTGGTGATCTCCGCGATTTGCTCATGCTCGAACGAAGGACTCATGATCTCCATCTCCCCCCGATCGTAAAAGAAGCGCGGCGCAGAGCGGTCGGGGTCTTCCTCCACAAGCATCTCGTACGTCTCCCACCCCACGTTCCGCAAAGTCACCCTCCCCTCCGGCGAGATTTTCATAGCCTCCGCCACGAATGCTCCTTTCTCCGGCTTGTCCCTCGCCCGTGTTCCGTTTCATGAGTTTACACGCGCTCCACACAACCGACATCGTTTGTCGGAAGCTCCCCGCTCATACGAGCCTCGTCCTCCCCGTGAGAAGCTCGCCCATCATGCCCCGCTTCACCTTCCGCGTCTTCTCCCGCCGCGCTTCGAGCGACTCTATCTTCGCGTCCATGTCCGAAAGCACGGCGGCGATAGCGGTTTGTTCTTCGATGCTCGGGAGAGATATTTCTATGCTTCGCACGTTGTTTTTGGAGATGCCGTACACGGAGATTCCCGTCGAGAGCCGGATCAAAGCCGACCGCAAAGCCGGAATATACTGGAGATAGCCTTTGAATCCGTCCGCAGCCACCGCCTTGTTTCCCCGAAGCAAAAGAGTATGCAGCCCCGCCACCAATTTCCTGCCGCGAACGTTCTTCACTTCGATGCTCTTCCCTATTCCGTCATAGTCTTCGGAGGCATCGGCCATTACGAGGTCGCCCTCTTCAAGAAGGGGAATGTTTTTAACGAGATGGCTGGCTATGTGCGGGGTCTCCTCCGCGTCGCAATCCAGAAACGAGGAGTCGGTTCCGTGGATGTCTCCATAGTGAATGTACCCGATGTCGCCGTCTTCCATGAGATCGCTTCTCGCGTTGCTGGCCGTGCTCAATAAAGCGAAAATATCCCCGAGCCGCCTCGTCTCCCACTCCCCATCGAAGCCCGGCAGACGATGCTTCCCGGTGAGGAGTCGCTGCATGGCGGCGGTCTTCACGGCGCGTTTCTTCGCGATGAGCGCGTCGAGCGCGGAGATCGAATCGTCCACGTCCGAGAGCGCGGCGGCGATGGCGCGTTGTTCGGGGAGGGGTGGGAGAGGGATATTAACGGCACGTAAGATGCTCGCGTTCAAAACGCCCATCGTGCCACCTTGCGCGTATCGCTCCAGATAGCTTTGGATCTGGCCCGCCTCGAATAGCTCTTTGAAGAACTCCGAATCTACGCGCTCTTTATCGAATGAGAATCTAATCAAACGGGGATTAATGATACCTTTGGGAGCATTTCGGGGAATTACGAGTAGCTTGCCCGCAGTCCCTACAAGACTCAGCAATATGTCTCCCGACTTTACCGAGCAACTTTCCAACTCTTTAAATTTAGCGTGAGACACGAAATAGTCGCCGTATTGATAATCTCCGCGTATGACTTGTTCTTGTCCATAAACTTTGTAGCCGACGGGAACATAAGTGGCTTTCGTCAAGGCGGAGCCGAACGGTCCGGCCTTAATCGGAGGATCCGATCCGTCACCCAAAGATGCAAGATTCGCGACTTCCCATTCCTCCGCGATCACACCCACCTCGATGCGTTTGTAGCCGGGCGGCACTCGCTCGGATTCGGGGGCGTGGATGGTCGTGGCTCCGTCGCTCATACGCGCGCCCGCCACTCGACGCCCATCCGGTCGAGGTGTTCCTCGACGCGCTCGGCGAGGCTCTCGGCTTCGGCGGCGAGGTCGGGGAGCGGTTCGGCGTACCGCTCTTCGAGGACTTTCACCCTTCCGGCGACGGTGCGGGCGACGCGGTCGCTCTCCTCCTTCACACCGCGCCGGATGGCCGCCATCCATTTGTCTTCGATGACGAGCGCCTTTATCTCCTCCTCCGTGAGCTTCGGATATCGAGCCATCACCGCCGCGTCGAGAGCGTCGCTCGCCGCTTTGTGCGCGGCCTTCGCCCGGCTCTCCGCGTCGGACATCCTCACATACTCGTTCAAAACGTCGAGGCTCGCGAAGAACCCATCCCCGTCGGAGACGCCCGCCCGCCATTCCGCCGCCCCGAAGCTCCCCTTCTTTATGGCCTTCGCCTGTGCGTGTTCCGCCGAGGCCTCCGGGAACTTCGCGAGCGCGTCGGCCCGAATCTCCATCACCCTCTCGATAACGGCTCCCTTCGTGATGCCGCTCTTCCCTTCGAGGCCGGAGAGTTCCCCCTCGCCGTCGCCCCCATGCTCCTCCTCGAACTCCGCCTTCGCCCGCGTCGCCGCTTCCACCTCGGCGGCGAGCCTGTCGAGTTCGGCCTCGCTCTCCGCAAAAAAGCGGCGGACGACGAGGCAGGCCATCGTGCATGGATTGCCGGACAGGAGCTTCGTCAGCACATTTCAAAGCACTTTGCAAAAAGACGGAAGCCAAAGACAAAATCGATTAGCAAAGACAAAAAGCTGACTGGCTGAAATGCTGACGAGCGAAGCGGAGAGGGTGGGATTCGAACCCACGAGACGCCTTAACAACGCCTACGCGATTTCCAATCGCAAGAACTACGTGTTGCCCTGTGCTACTCAGTATCTGTTTCTGGCTTTCCTATAACGAAAACTCCTGCTCACCTGTGGCCGTCGGCCTACAGTGTAGCATTACGTATCGCTCTGGTTGCAGTACGGTTGCAGTAAATCGAGATGAACACAGTATTGTTAGAATAGCTTCAATTACGATGGGAACTTAGGGAAAAATGGAAGGTTCAGCACCTTGAAGGAGCCTAGTCGGACGCCGTGACAAATCTAACTGACCTATCGGAACAGGAGTTGGCCGATCTTCTCGACTTGCCCCTAGACAAGGCCCGCAAGTGGCTAGAGATAGCGCGGTCGATCTCCGTATCGAAAGGCTCGGACTCGGTCGCCGAACTCTGGCACTCGTTCGGAGATTTTGAGTCTTCCATTTCGCTTAGGCGCTCCTCCGTGGAGGAACTAATGGAACTCTCC
Source organism: Rubrobacter sp. (assembly GCA_013697825.1). Classification (GTDB taxonomy): domain Bacteria; phylum Actinomycetota; class Rubrobacteria; order Rubrobacterales; family Rubrobacteraceae; genus JACCWD01. Next base: position 2,224 of record JACCWD010000007.1, on the reverse strand, counting down.
ATAGAGAAAGTGGAGCGTATAAAGAAGACCGGGGAGTTTTACCGGAGATACCCTTACTTCAAGCGTGAGATACCAGAGGACGTACAAACCCGTCTGAGGTACTTGCAAGATCTCATGAGAGGCGAACGCGAGTTCGAGAGCCGATATCCTGTCGCCTACGAAGTGCTTTTTGGAAATTCTCTCGCAACCTCGGGGATCCTCCTGCCTTCGTTCAGCATACGGATTCTCAGGAACGATCCTCGGCAATCGACTTTAACAGCGGGATGGTCTACGGATTGGAAGAGCTCACAAGAGAGCAGCGATGCCTTCTCCATAACATTCGAAGGAGTATTTTTCGGGGATGGCGAGCTAGGACACAGCGAAGAGCAACAGGAACTATCTCGGCTGGATCTGGGACACGTCCGAGGACTTCTACTGGCTATTCTCAGCAGAGAAGAATACGCGGAGCGCATAACTACCGAGCTGCACGATGAAGCGATACAGGAACACTTGGGAAGTCTTACGCAGTCTTCGGTCAGACTAACTGACCTTCGATTGGCCGCAGCTTTCGAGCCGAAGGACATCAAGTCCCTCAAAGAAACGCTATTGCCACTACTTGAGCATCTGAAGCGTCCCATTACGCTGAACAACGTGCTCCAGTGGAAGTGGGATGTACTCTCAGAGGGCGAAGAGAGGCTAGGGCAGGAGTTTGAGGTCGAGGATACCAAGAAGATCGCTGCGGTGTCATTCGCCGCCGCAGCCCTCCTACTATTCCTAGACTTCGACATGCCGGAGTTGGCGAGGGCAAGCTCATATCTGCTAGCTGACAGAACAGGCAACCTCGCTGAAATAATGCGGACCCTATCAGGTGATCTGAACAAGAAGGTGCGAGAGTTGGAGAAACTTCTCGCGTATAGACCCCCGGGGAAACCACGCAAGTCTCCCGAGCAACTCTACGAGGCACTAGCCTCATACAGGATGGGCGAGAACGCAAGGAAGGTAGCTGAAAGTCTCGATATAAAAGCGTACAGGAGCAGCCCTTCAGAGCCAGAAGGCGTCGATCGTGGCGGTACGAAGCACTGGAGAAATCGCCTGGATGATTTGCTCAAGCGAGGCGCGAAAATCGAGAGTGAGAGATATCCGCTAGCAGCAGCCGTGTTTGCGAATCACACCAGGAAGCCTATCCAGAAAAAAGCACAGTTAGCCTACCGTGCTTACGTTGAAGAACCATACGAAGCCACAGGAAGATTTCCCGACTCGGAGATAGCCAGAAGGTTGCTCATAAACATCTCAACGCCGCAAGGTAAGAAAGTACTAGATGCCTACATTCAGCTTGGCTCTTGTATAGAGCTTGGCATTAAACCGTATTCTAGTGGCTCGAATCGGTGTGCATGTTACCTTTGCCAGGTACCCGCTAAATCGAAAAAAGACGACAATTAGAGGGAACGACTCGACTATTTCGTCTTGAGATACTCCTCTCAGAATCGTTGTCGATAGAGAGGAGTATCTCATCAAAGAACATCCCCGCTTCCTGACAGTCCCGGAAGCCGCACATTTACTTCGTATCAACAGGGGCAAAGCATATTCTATGGCCGCCGATGGCTCGCTACCCGGAGTGGTTCGGATTGGCCCAAAGAGTATAAGGGTCGACCGAGAACGCCTTCTAGAAGGACTTGCGGGAGCCTCCGAGGATTCGTGCCCCTCCAAAGACCAGAACGCTTAAAGAGCCGCGAACGTGAGCAGATGCCTTCAAAGATGTAGCCTGTGGCGTCGCTTGGACGCCGTTTCGCACCTCGTTTATGTAACGAGCATCCAATACGAGGAGGAGATCCATGGCGCAGGCGAAGCACAAAGAGGATCCAGCGAAATGGTCGAACAGGAGCACACCTCTCCCAAACCTCAGGACCCTGCGACGGAGCAGTGGGCTAAGCCAAAGGGAACTTGGGAGTCGAGCGGGAATCTCATCGGGGACTGTCTACCGGCTGGAGAACGGATTGCGGGGAGCTTATCCGAAGACGATGAAGAAGCTCGCTTCCGCGCTAGGTACGCCGCTGGAGGATCTGGTGCGAGAGGACCGCCGCAGGAAAATATCTGTCGAATGACAAGCGGGTCTTGTCCGCGGAAACAGACAAGACCCTGGTTCCCCAAAGTCCCGCTCGACCTGACAAGAAGATCGGGATCAGGAAGGAAATTCAATGGTACCTCACGAAGATCATGAAGACCTCCATCAGAAGGCGAAGCAGTA
>JACCWD010000186.1 GCA_013697825.1 Rubrobacter sp. | reverse complement strand
GCGCCCGGTTTCTGACCGAGACGACTATCGAGCCGAAGTCATGCACGCCGGAGGCGAAGATCGTCCCGAGAACGACCCACAAAAGAGCGGGCATCCAGCCCCAGAAAACCGCGATGGCCGGGCCGGTGATCGGAGCGGCGCCCGCCACGGACGTGAAGTGATGGCCGAACAATATATGCTTGTTCGTCGGTACATAGTCAACGCCGTCCTCGAACTCGTGGGCCGGGGTCACGAATTGCTTGTCAAGCTCGAATACCTTCTCCGCCAGATACTTCGAATAGTATCTATAACCGAGGAAAAACAAGGTCAGGACAACGACGACTACGAATATGGCGGGCATGGGCTCCTCCTTCTCGTTGCTTGTGATCGTCCCCGCGTGCTCTCCCTGAAGCGCGCTGCGACGTAGTATAGAGTAACCGACGACACAATCGCAAACGCCTCCGAGAGGAGCTTTCCGCTCCGTGGAAGACTCAGCCAAAAACGACATCGTATCCTCCGCCGACCTCGCCGCGACCGCCGAACTCGCGTACCTTGACCGCTCGGGGAAGGCACGCCTCCGGAGCATCACCCCCGTCGTCTCCGAGGGTGTCCCGGCCTTTACTTTGACGTACGCTGAGGCGGAGGCGGCGCATGAGATCTCCGCCTCGCCGGAGGTATGCCTTGTCTTCTCCGACTCCCGGCTCGCGTATGCGGGGTGGAGCCCGCTCGCGGTTTCGGCCCGGACGGAGATGGTCGAAGACCCGAAGGGCGACGATTTCCTCGAGCTCTTCCTCGAACAGGAACTCCGGAAGTACCCGCCTTCGCGGCTGTACATGGACACCCTCGTTCTCCGACGCGAAAACTGGTGGTACACGCCGCGCCTCATGTTCCATCTCAAGGACTTCGGCGAGCCTCGCCCCATCGTCCGCCGAAGCGTCCCGGCCGATACCGGGGTGATCGCATGGAACTCCGGCGAAGGACTCCGGGCCGAGGTCGTCGAGGTCGGCGACTGGGAGTCGGAGAGGATTCCGCTTCGTTTCGCGGAAGGCGATTCCCCGCTCGCCGACGCCCCCGCGGCGCTCCTCTTCCACGACTTCTCGGTTCCGGACATGGAGCAGGAAACCTCGCTCCATATTACGGGACATCTCTCGGGCGGGAGGCTCGCCGTCGAGAGTCGGGAAGGATCGCGCGAATTGCCCGCGCTCCCTGGCCTCATCGCCCGATTCCGGGCGCAGCGCGGCCTCAAAAAAAGGTGCGCCGCCGGGATCGATGCCCGCGGCGGCGGCTGATGCGGACTCCGGGCGAGAGCGCCATCGCCGATGGAGTCGGGAGGCGCTTCGCGGGCGGCTTCGCCACAGAGGAGATGGAGGAGTCGCGCTCGTATTCCCGACTTTTCCGCAAGCGAAGCGCCCCGACGATCAACCGGATTCCGTATGACCGCGCTCCTCGCCGCGATGGCGCGCGCCGCTCGGGCGGAATCTCCGGTCGGGTTTCGTATCGTCGCCTCGCGGACGACGGAGCCTTTGCCCGACTTCCGCGATGACGGCGGAAAACCGACCGCCAACGCGGAGACGCGCCGATGGCACATCTCACTCGCGGCGGCGCTTTCGCCGCCGGAACGCTTCTTCGGGATACGGAGACGACCTCGGCGCGAAGAAGGAAACGCGCCGGATCGTCTTTATAAACGCGGCGAAAGAAGACGCGGCGCCGTCAGGCACACCGCGACGGCGGCGACGGCGCATATGATCGCCGGGAGAATGAACACCTCCGCCGGAGACATTCCGCTCGCGACCCCGAAGACCTCTTTCAATGCGTCGTTCATGTACGCGAACGGGACGAAGTCGCGGAGGACGGCGAGGATGCCCTCCGGGTTTTGGTTTCGGAAGAAGCCCGAGAGGTAAATGAGCGGGAAGAGAATGATCGTCGCGTAAAGGAGAACGTCCGCGGGGGATGAGGTGAAGTTCGCGAGGAGTATCCCGATCGCATTCGCCATAACGAGCGTCACGAACACCGCGAACGTCGCCGCGAGAACCCACGCGAGGGGCGGAGTATGGATGAGATACACCACCGCGAGGGCGGGCAAAAGTTGTATGAAGTCGAGGATCGCGTTCACCGCGAGAATCTCACCGACGATCCGGTATGGCGAAGTCGGGGTGAGTGAGAAGCGGACGAGGATACCGTCGTTTATGTCGTTCGTGAGGCTTTCGCCCGCGCCGAAGGTTCCGGCCATTATGGCGACGATGCCGACGATGGCGGCGGCGAACTCGGGGGGGATGCCGCTCGCCGCCACGGGGCCGATGATCGCGAGCGGATAAAGCATTTTTATAAAGAGCGCGAACCGCTTCCCGAAAAACAGCGACACTTCCTTCTTCCAATATGCGTCCGGCGGATTAATCCTCACGAGCGAGCGCCTCCCCCGTCAACTTCACGAACACGTCCGACAAATTCGGGCGCTCGACCGCGAGGTTCGTTATATCCCCGCCCGAGCGGACGATCTCCCCGACGACATCGGCGACGATGTTCGGCCTCTCCTCGCAATGCACGACGAGTTCGCGTCCCTCCGTCGCGACGCGCTCCACGCCCGGAACCTCGGAAACCTTCCCGTATTCCACGGGGTTTCGGAGCGAGGCGACGATCCGCCGTATGCCTCCCACGGACGAGACGAGCTCCTCCGGCGTCCCTTCGGTGATGACCTCGCCCCGGTGGAGGAAGACGACCCGGTCGCAAAGAGCCTCGACCTCGTCAACTTGGTTGCTCGCGAGGAGGACGGAAGCTCCGGTGTCGGAGAACTCCCGCACCTTCCGCTGATACGCGAGCTGCGAAGTATAGTCGAGGCCGAGCGAAGGCTCGTCGAGGAGGAGGAGTTCGGGGCCGTGCGCCAACGCCTCGATGAGCGCGAGCTTCTTCCCCATTCCATACGAATACGTCTTCACCCGCTCGTCCATATACTCCGCGAGGTCGAAGTACTCGAAGAGTTCCGAAAGGACGTTTCCCACCTTCTCTTCCTCGACGCCATACGATCTCGCGAAGAGGTATGCGTTCGCCCATCCCGTGAGATCCGAATAGTGCGTCGGGCGATCCATCATAAGCCCGAGCCGGGCGCGAACCTTCCGCTTCTCCCCGATTCCATCGAATCCGCACACCCGGAAAGAGCCGGAGTCCGGCTTTATCGCGGTCGAGAGAACGCGAAGCAATGTACTCTTCCCGCTCCCGTTCGGCCCGACGAGGCCGACAACCTCGCCCGGCGCGACCGCGAGGCTCACGGACGACACCCCCCTCCCGCTCGATTTGTATCGGCGGGTGATGTCCTCGGCTGCGAGTGTCGGGTGGCCTTCCATGTGCGGGGGATTTTAGCGTCGCGTTCGCGGCGGGTCTGTGGATGCTCTCGCGCTTGAGCGGAGCGCGACGATGAAGCCCGGTTCGTGTGAACGAAAAGCCACGTCGGGTACGCGGCGAACGAGGATAGGCGTTACGACCCTCGCCCGTATGGGTAGATTTCCACCGCGACCCCACCGAGAGAAGGGACGAACTCATGGCAGATAATTCATCCGCGGCGGTTCTCGGAACCGGGATCATGGGCGCGGCGATGGCGAGGAATCTTCTCGTAGCCGGACTCGAAGTCCTCGTGTGGAACCGCTCGAAGGAGAAAGCCGAGCCTCTGGCGGAAGACGGCGCGAAGGTCGCCGACTCGCCCGCCGAGGCCGCCGACGGGGCGGACTTCCTCATCACCATGCTCCCGGACGCGGAGGTGACGGCGGAGGTCGTGTGGGGCGTCGCGCTCGACTCCCTCGCGGACGGAGCGGTATGGATACAAACTGGCACCGTCGGCGTCGAAGGGTGCGAAAACCTCTCGAAGCTCGCCGTCGAAAAGAACGTCGCCTTCATCGACGCGCCCGTACTTGGGACGAAAGCTCCCGCCGAGAACGGGGAGCTCATCGTCCTCGCCTCCGGCCCGGAGGATGTGAAAGAGAAAGTTTCTCCGGTCTTCGAGGCGATTGGGAAGAAGACGACGTGGGTGGGGGAGGCGGGGTCGGGGAGCCGGCTCAAATTGGTGACGAATAACTGGATCCTCGGTCTCCTCGCCACCCTCGGCGAGACGGTCGCCTTCGCCGAGGAACTCGATGTGGATCCCGAAGAGTTCCTCGAAGCCATCGGCGGCGGCCCGCTCGATTTGCCATACGCGCAAATGAAAGCCCCCATGATGATCTCCGGCGATTATCCGACGAGCTTCCCCCTCAAACTCGCCCGCAAAGACGCCGGCCTCGTCCTCGAAGCCTCGGGCGACCTCCCGATGAAGGTCTCCGAAGCCGCGGCCGCGCTCTTCGACGCCGCCATCGAATCCGGTCGCGGGGAAGAAGACATGGCCGCGATCCGCGAGGGCGTGAAGGAGGGGAGAGGCTCGTGAACCTCGGCCACGCGAGCCTCCGCATCATTTCCTCGACGCCACCGCTTCCAGATACGCGGACGGCGCGACGAGCGTGCCGTCGCCGGAGATGTTCCGGTCTTCGAGGAGCGCTTCGAGGTCTTTCGCGAGTTCGTCCCGGCCGGCCTCGTCGAACGATTCGAACGCCTTTCTCATCGGGCCGAAATATGTGCGGAAGCGGGCGATGAAGTGGCTCGCCGAAAGGTAGCGAAGCACGACTCGCGCCGTGTCGTATCGAGCGAGAAGATCTCCTCGCCGAAGAGTTCGGGAAGCCGATCCTCGACCCCCCATATAACGGGCGACTTTACTCCGGGGGGCGGCGGGACGTGTTTGGCGATGGCTTGGAACATGGCCCCCGTGAACCCGTCGGGCATCCAGTTCGCCAACCCGATCCTCCCTCCGGGACGGCATACCCGCAATAATTCACTCGCCGCCTTTTCCTGGTTCGGGGCGAACATCACGCCGAAGGTGGAGAGGACAACATCGAAGGAGGCGTCCGGGTACGGGAGATCCTCCGCGTCGCCGACCTCGAAGGCGACTTCCATGTGCTCCATCCCGGCACGTTTTCGGGCGTACTCGATCCACCCGGGGACGTAGTCCATGCCGACGACCTCGCAGCCGCGGCGGGCGGCGGCGATGGCGGTGTTTCCGCTCCCGGTCGCCACGTCGAGGACTCTTTGTCCGGCGCGGAGGTCGGCCGCCTCGCAGAGAAGCTCGCTCGCGATGACGTGATTGTTGCCGATCCTCGCGAAGTTGCCAGTGGCCCACATTTCTTGCTGGCGCTCCTTGACTGCGGACAGATCCGGCTCCCTTTCTTGCATAGCCATCGTTCCTCCTTCCGCTCTCCGGCTATTCGTCCCACGCCTCGACGCTCGTAGGGCGAAGGATTTTTCCGTCTCGAATGTCGAGCGTCATCGCGGACAAAACCTTCGTACCGTCCGAGTATTCGCACGCCTCGTTGAACGAGACGCGACTCTCGCCGACGATTTCGCCCTCGACCTCTGAGAAGGTGGAACGGCATTCGGTGACGAACTCCTTGATGTTCTCGGGGGTGCGTTCGAGTACGGAGCCGTCGGATTGGTGGGAGAGGTACTTCGCGGCGAAGACTTCGTCCGCGACGGTGAGTCCTCCGTCCTTCCACACCTCCTCGACGTAACGCCGAAAGACGGCCTTGCTTCTCTCGATTGTATCCACGGTTTGCATGTCGCTCCCCTCCTTTCGCTTTTCGGGCGCGGCCTCCGATCTGCGCGAACGTTCGACGGCTTCGTTTATGCGCGTCGCGCTTTCCTCCCTCCGCCGCCCTCGCGGGTTCACGCCGCCTCGGGGACGGGATGGTCAGGAGCCGCCGTCCCGCCCGTCCTTCCACGCCGGATGGCCCCCGGAACACTTTCGCCGCGATGGCCGGGGAGAAGAGCGCGCCCGGCGGCGCGAGCATGCCAAAGACTTCGAGGAAGGTGTGGCGCACGCCGAGGTCGCGCAGCGAGAGTTCGAGAACCGCGTCCATGTACCGATGGACGAGCCGGGTCGAGGACGACGCCGTCCCGCCCTCGACTCCGCGCACCCGGAAGTCCTCTCCGGTGGAGAGCGTCCACGGCGCGGTGTTGATTTTGGCGAGCTTTTTCTGGAAACGGTGCGCGAGACCGATGAAGTCGCCGTTCCGGCTTTCGCGCAAACATTCCTCCATTGCCTCGGCTCCGAGGGCGGCGGTGGTCATTCCTTGTCCGTATACGGGATTGAATGAACATGCCGCGTCTCCGGCGACGAGGAGGTTGCGGGGCATGATCGAGAGCTTTTCGTAGTGGCGGCGCGTGTTCGAGATGTCGCGGTATCCGTGGATGGGTGAGGCGGGCTTCGCGTTTTTTATCGCGTCGAAGAGCATCGGGGCGCGGAGCGAGCGGGCGAATTCCGTGAAGCCCTCCTCGTCGGTGGGGGGATGGTCGCTGCCCACGTCGATGAGGGAGCATATCCACCTTCCGCCCTCGACCGGGAACATGATGCCGCCGCGTTCATGCTCCGGCGGAGCGGCTTGTACGAAGAGCATCGCCCGCCCCTCCGGCACGTCCTCGGGCCTCTCGAAGAGTCGGGTCGCGTATCCGGGGCGGGCGTTTATCCGAGTCTCGGGCGGACGGGCGTATCCGAGTTTCTCGAGCCAGCGCGGAGCGTTCGAGTTCCGTCCGCTCGCATCCACGACGAGCTCGGCGTAAAGCATCGAACCCCTCCCGTCCGGATCGCCGCGGGCGTGGATTTTCACCCCCGCGACGCTTTCGCCGGGGGTGGGAATGAGGCCGGTGGCGTCGGTGCGTTCGATGAGGCGGACGTTCGGGAGGGAGGCGACGCGCTTCCGGACAGAGTGCTCGATGAGGGTGCGGGTGCATGTGATGAGCGGGATGCCGGAGCGGAAGCGGGGAGCGAGGCCGGCGGGGGGTGAGCCACGCCCCGTCCATCCCCATGTCCATCGCCTCCGCGCCGGAGGCGGCGAGATTCTCCTCGAAGCCGGGGAAGAGTCTTTCGAGGATTCTTTGCGTGCGCGAGAAGCACGTGGAGGTGCCTCGACTGCGGGACGCCCTTTCGAAAACGCGGCTCTTCGGGGAAGCGATCCCGTTCGACGATGGTGACCTCATCGAAGCGGTCGGCGAGGACGCGGGCGGACAGAAGCCCGGCCATGCTCCCGCCGATGACGACGGCCTTTTTTGTTTCGGTGGACATGAATCTCCTTTTGGCGAGGTGTCGGCATTCCACGTGCCCGCCCGGAGGGGGGCGGATTTTCGACGCGGCCGGGGCCGCGAACATGAAGCGTGTTGAAGGCGAGGGAGTCAGCGGAGCGGAAAATGCTTCGCTCCCCTTCCCGCAAGACGAAGGCTCGGTGGCGTTCGAGGGCGGGGCGGTTCGAGGGCATAGGGGAGCCGAGTCTTTCACGTGGCGAGGATGGCGGGATGCCGGAATCCGGCGGGGCTTCGCTCTTCAAAAGCGACACGTGTGAACCTCCTTGCGGGCCGCTTTTCCGACGAGGAATTTTGGCATCGCTTCCGGCGCGGCGCATCCCTCAAATGAGTGATTTTTCAGGTCGCTTCGCCTTTGACTTTGCTCCGGCTCTCAGTTATTAAGTATCTCAAAGGTGTAATCGGGAGACGCCCCCATCACGACACATCCAACTGACAGAGCAAGAAGACGACCAACTTCGGGAGATCGAGCACAACCCCCGCCTCAAGCCCAAAGTGCGCCTCCGCGCGCAGGTTCTGCGCCTT
>JACCWD010000151.1 GCA_013697825.1 Rubrobacter sp. | reverse complement strand
CCTTCACGCCGCCGAGAAGCTCCTCGCGGGCGTCCTTCGGGGTGGTCGCCGCCACCACGGGTTCGAGGCCCGAAGCCGCGAGTCCTTCGGCTAAAGTCCTCACGAAGCGCTCCGCCCCGCCGACGGTTTCGGCGGCGTAGAGGGTGTTTATGAGGAGGATCTTCAAACGCGGGCCGCTCTGCCGGGCGGCGTCAACGGCCCGGCATCCATGTCCGGCCCATCTTGCCTTGAAGGTGGTGGAGGTACGCGAGGAGGTGCGCCTTCACCATCTCGCGGTCGCCGCGGAGGATGGATCTCGCGCATCCGGCCACGGTGGAGTACGCCATGCGGGCGAGGATGAGGGTGTATTCGAGCTTCGAGTAGTGTCTCTTCGAGAAGGCGAGCTTGTTGCGCCTCGTGTAATAAATCTGGGCCGGGGAGTTCGAGCCTATGGAGCTTCCGCCGCGCTCGTAGACGGGGTTGTCGAGCTGCGCGGCGATCTCACCGCCCTTCGCGAAGACCTGCTTGCAATAGTCCATGTCCTCGCAGTACATGAAATACTCCTCCGGAAGCAGCTTGACCGGAGACTCCGGGGTGATGAGCATGGCTCCGCCATAAACCATGACGCCCCTTTTCAGACGCCCACCGCCTTTCGGCGGCTCGGTGACGAACATCGGGCCTTTGGTGAACTCCTCGCGCATGTACGCGGTTGCGACGCGCTCGGGTTCGTGGTACCAGTGCGCGACGAACCCGAGGACCGAAAGCCCCGCGCCCTCCCCGCCCGCGAGGAGGTCCATCGCCGAGGCGAGGAAGCCCGGCGTGACGGCGGCGTCGTTGTTGAGGATGAGGATGTACGAGTCGGACTCGCGCCGTTGCACGAACTTTATCGCCACGTTGTTGCCGCCCGCATATCCGAGGTTCTCCCCGGTCTGTATGAGGACGAGGGGAGCCTCGGGCATGTCGGCCTCGCTATTCTCCGCGCCCCCGCGGTCGTACTCCGCGTATGGGACGGGTTTCTCGACGGGGGGGTCGTACAGGTAATTCAAAGTGTCGTCCGGGTCCACCGTCGCCTTCAGCTTGCCCTCCGCCCACTCCTTCACGCGCTTGGGGGAGCCGTCGGTGGAGTCGTTGTCCACTATGACGAGTTGGAAGTTCGGGTAGTCGCTGCGGAGGACGCTCTCCGCCGAGAGGATGGTGTCCTCCCAGTTGTTCCAGTTGAGGACGACGACCACTATTTTCGAATGCGCCGATGAGCTTTCGTCCACCCGTGTGAACCTTTCTCCTCTGAAACCCCGCAAACGCGAAGGGGCGGGGTGTCGTTCGCGTATCGCCCCGCTCTTCGCGGGACTTCGATGTTCGCACGACCGCCCACCATCGTATTTCCCTTTCGCGAACGGTATGCGACATCGGCGAAAGGTTACACCATGATCGGGGGGCTGTATACTTCCCTTCGGAGGGTTTGTTTTGCCGGAAAAGCCGTTCGGGAAATATTTCGGGCTCGTGGCCGTCGGGGGCGGGCTTTTCGTCGCTTTGGCGGCGGGTGTCGCGGTGTCCATGAGTCCGGTTCTCGGGCTTCTCCTCCTCGCGGCGGCCGTGGGCGGGCTGGCCTTCATACTCTTTCCGGCGGATCGGATGGCGGCGGGTTCGCTCGTGTTCGTGATGGCGTGCGCGGCGGCGTTCCCGGTGATGGCGACGAGCGGACTTTTGGCGGTCGGCCCGATCGCGGGCGTCTCCTCGCTCGCCTTTTTGTGCGTCGCTCTGGCGGCGACGGTCTTTCTGAGGGGCGGGCCGGGGCCGTTGTTCCGGGCGGGGAGGACGGCGGGCCTCGCGGCGGCGTTCTTCGCACTCTTGATCGTGGTCTCCTTCGCGGGCGGGGCTCCGGACTCGCAGGTCGCCCTCGCGCAGTGGGCTATATGGCTCTCGGCCTTCGTCCTCGCGGTGTACACCTCCCGGAGGCTCGTTCCCGTGGTGATCGGGGCTTGGGTCTTCATGGCCCTCATGGCGGGGGGGTACGCGATCTACGAGTTCCTCGCAAGCCCCCCGGTCCTTTTCGAGGGGTCTTTGACGGCGGACGCCTACGGGGGCGTGATGACGGTCGGCGGAGGCGCGGGTCTGACGCGGGCGCAGGCGACCTTCGGACACCCCATCCCGCTCGGAACCTTTCTCATAACGACCGCGGCGCTCGCCCTGTGGGCTGTGCGCGTCCCGCCGGGGAGGCACCTCGGATTGATCCGTCTCGCCATTCTCGCGACGCTCCTTGCGGGCGCGGTCGTGACCTTCTCCCGCAACGGGTGGGTGGCCTTCTTCGTGGCGGTCGGGATCGGGATGGCGGCGCGCCGTTCGAGCATGTGGGAAAAGGTGAGGACGGCGGCGATATTCATAGTTCCGGCCATCGTCCTCCTCCAGACGCCGCTCGGGGAGAACATCATCGAGTTCGTCGGCGGCATCGAGGATACGCTCTCCTTCCAGGGGCGGGTCGCGAGCCTCGAGTCGCTGCCGATGTTTTTCGGCTCCGGGGCCGTGACCGTGCTGCTCGGGATCGGGGCGGCGAGCACGCAGGAGATATATTCGACGTTCGGCTTCCAGACGTACCAGGGACTCCAGATCATAGACAACCAGTACATGATGCTCCTCATACAGTCCGGCCTCGTCGGCCTCGCGCTCTT